>JAFQBR010000166.1 GCA_017399665.1 Clostridia bacterium
AAATTGCTAAGTTAGGCATCATTAAATTAAAATTATATGAGGAATAATGGTTTTGTGAATTTCATGCGCAAAACCTGAAATAAAAAATCTATTATAAGGAGATAGAAAATCATGAAAAAGAAACTTGTAGCATTAGTTTCATTAGCTTGCGCTTCTATTTTATACCTTGGTATTGGCATAGGTTTAGTAGCAAACGGTAATGAAATTAAATCAACTGCTTACGCAGAAGGCGTGACTACTACCTGGTCAAATGGTGGCAAGACTTATGTTTTTGAAGGCGATACAGCTACCCATGTTGCGAAAGACATTCGCGACCTTGGCATGCACGATCTTCTTAACACAAATGAAGGTGTTACTGGTCATAATGCAAATCCTTATCAAAATACTTACGCTAAGAATCAAGTTATGGTAGGCGCTGAAAATGCTGCTTGGATAGGTGAAACTGGAGGTGTTAAGTTTAAATTTAAAACTAACAGCTATTGGTATTCTCCCCATGCAAAAGACAGTGTAGGTGGTCAAGATTATCCTGCAATGGATACCAACTGCTATATTAACATTTACTATGGCGATTTAAGAATTAGAATTGAGTTTGCAAACTGGGGTAAGGGTAATTCAAGAAACGTAATTGCAAGAATTTTCCAAGACTGCGGTTCAACCGATGACTCTGCTCACGGTGCATCTGCTCGTTATATCAGCACTTTCTTTGCAAATAAAGCAGATGATGCGGCTCCCAACGGACAGTTAGCATATATGGCTGATTTTGCAACTCTTGAAATAAGCAAATATAAATGCTTATCAATCGACGGAGATGCTTCTGCTGCTCTTGGTTACTGGTTTAAATTATCATTAAACGGCCAAGTTCTTTACAATAAATATACCTAAGGCAATGACAACTTCTTCATTAAACGATTTCGGTATTGCAAACGCTACTGCTGGTCGTGTTGGTCAAGAAGGAGCAAAAATAATAGATGAAAAGTGGATTGGTCATAGCAACCTTTTAACCGTTAAGAGTACTTATGCGGACGATGCTGCAACTGCTACCGTTGAAAACGAAACTTATAAAGACGTTGCAGATATGGCAGACGTAAATAAAACTCTTTCAGATAAGCTTGCTTACGGTTTTGGTGAAGGCTCATACGGTCGTTTCTATGCAGCAAATAACTTCTATCCCAGCGGTACTCCTAATTCAGTTGGTATTGAATTTAGATCTGTTCAAAGATATGACAAAATGATTAATAGCACACACTCTCCCGAACTTGCATTCATGGGAATGTATGCTGGTTCAACTTATATATACCTTAACTACAGCAGAGCATACAAGAAAATATCAATTTGGGCGTATAACTGCTTAAAGGGTGGAGATCTTGCTCCTGTAACCACTTATAATTGGGATTACGACTTAGCTGCAGAATACGCATGGCGTATTACTCGTACAAACGTTAACTTCGCTGATTCAAGCAAAGCTGGTAAGGGCTCAATCATTAAATTATACATGGGTAAGATTAATCCCGCAACTGATATGCCTGAAGAAGGTTGGGATGATGCACCTATTTATCAAGTTTATGATGCATATGACCGCGTAGGAAAAGTAGACCGTCGTGGTTTAGGTTTTGCTGCATATACTATTCAAGATGGTCATAACCTTGCACACAATATGTATTGGTCATCTAACAAATACGTAGGCGTAAAAACAACCGTTAATGGTGAAACCGTTGTTAACAGAGTACCTTTAGGTGGTAGCTTTGAACTTCAAGATCTTTCAGAATCTAATT
>JAFQBR010000167.1 GCA_017399665.1 Clostridia bacterium
CGTTTTGTTGAAGATGAAGAAGAAAAACGTGGTTTTATGCTTACAAAAACGCCTTATATGGCAAAAAGTGATCTTTATAAGATCTCAGGTCACTGGTATCATTATAAAGACAAAATGTTCGTTTTGGGCGACGAAGAAAAGGATGATGAAGTTTGTGCTTTAAGACCTATGACTTGTCCTTTCCAATATCAAATTTACAAAAACGGCTTAAAGAGCTACCGTGATTTACCTGTAAGATATGCAGAAACGGCAACTTTATTTAGAAATGAAGCAAGTGGCGAAATGCACGGACTTATTAGAGTAAGACAGTTTACCTTGGCAGACGGTCACATTATTTGTACCCCTGAACAAATTGAGGGCGAATTTAAAAGATGTCTTGAAATTTGTTTATATTGTTTAAAAGCATTAGGTATGGAAGATGACGTTTCCTACAGATTCTCTAAACGTGGCGATAATAAGGAAAAATACATTGATAATGATGCCGCTTGGGAAAATGCTCAAAATCTAATGAGGGATATACTAAATAGACTTGGCGTTAACTACGTTGAAGCTGACGATGAAGCTGCCTTTTATGGACCTAAGCTAGATATTCAGGCTAAAAACGTTTTCGGTAAAGAAGATACCATTATGACTTTACAGCTTGACTTTGCGGCAGGTGAGTCCTTTGGTATGACTTACGTTGACCAAGACGGCGAAAAGAAAACTCCTTTCGTAATTCATAGAAGTTCAATCGGTTGCTACGAAAGAACTATCGCAATGCTAATTGAAAAGTATGCTGGGGCATTCCCATTATGGCTTTCTCCTGTTCAAGTTAAATTACTTAACGTTACAGACAGAAGTCTAGATTATACTAAAGATGTTGCAGAAAAGCTTCAAAGGGCGGGACTAAGAGTAGAGTGTGATTTCCGTTCAGAAAAGATTGGCCGCAAGATTAGAGATGCTCAACTAGAAAAGATACCCTATATGTTAATTCTTGGCGATAAAGAAGTTGAATCTGGTAATACTGTAACCGTACGTGAAAGAAATGGTGAGGGCTATACTTTAACTATTGACGAGCTTCTGGATAAACTTGTGAATGAAGATAAAAACAAAATTATCAAAAAATAATTTTTCTTAAAATCGCCCATATTTAAAGTGATTTTTAGATTTATTATGTTTGACAAAACCGTAAAAAAGGACGAAGAAAATTCTTCGTCCTTTTAAATTTTGCAAAATAAAAACGACAAGAAAACTTGCCGTTTGAAATTATTTGTTTTGTGTATAAAAAGCGGTTAAGGCATCAACCATTGTTTGATAATCTTTAGCTGCAAAGCTTTCGCAAGCAGAGTGCATAGCAAGCTGAGCAATACCTATATCAATACTCGGAATTGAAACTTGTGAAGAGCTAATCGCTCCTAAAGTACCACCGCAAGGCATATCTGAACGCATATAAAAATCACAGTAAGGAATATTATTCTTCTGTAAAATATTTTTAAAAACTGCTGAAGATAAACCGTCGGTAGTGTAGTTTTGATTACCGTGATGTTTAATAACAACACCGCTTCCTAGTAAAACGTTATCAGTCATATCCGAAAGCTCTGGATGGTTTGGATGAACGGCATGAGCATTATCACATGATACCATAAATGAATTAGAAAGAAGGGCGGGAATTGCGTTTGATTCAACGTTTAACGCCATGCAAATTCTTTCAATTACGTCATAAAGAAACTTTGAGCCAGCCCCTTGTTTTGTTCTGCTACCAACTTCTTCGTTATCTGCAAGATAAGAAATATTGATAAAACTATCATTTTTTGAGGAAATAAGCGCATTTATTGATGATAGACAACTTGTTAAGTTATCAATTCGTGGTGCGCAAATAAATTCGTTATTAATACCAAACGTAAAGGGCTTTTGATCGCATACCAAATATAAATCGCAATCAAGTAAATTGCCGTTATAACATTCATTAAGTTTTTTCTTTAAGGATTCATTATCCGTACCAAGAGCATAAATAGCAGGGCAGTCACTTTGAACGTTAACTGAAAAATTATCGTTAGTATTTCTGCGGTAATGAATTGCTACGCTTGGTATAACAAAACTGTTTTCAAGCTCAAAAAGCTCTGATGAAACGATACCGTCTTTTTCACCGCATAATCTTCCGCAAAGCTTAAGGGGGCGGTCAAACCAAGTATAGCGAAGTCCACCGCCATATTGCTCAACCGGAATTTTTTCTGTGCCGGCGCTAAGCATATTTTTACCATACTTAACTTTAAAACAAGGCGAGTCTGTATGTGATGCAACAATGTTGAATCCACTAACGTTTGAACCTACGCTAAAAGCTATAAGTGCAGAGCCGTTACGTGTAACATAATAATTGTTATTTTTGCTGATTACAAAAGGCTTTTTCTCATCTAATTCTACAAAATTATTTGCCTCTAAAACAGCCTTAATTTCGGAAACTGCGTGAAATGCAGTTTTTGATTTATCAAGAAAATTTAATAAGTTTTTCATAATTATTTAACTATAATGTTAACTAGTCTTAAGGGAATAATAATGGTTTTTACAACAGTTTTACCTTCAATTAGTTCTTTAATTTTTTCATCGGCAAATACAGCTTCTTCAATTTGCGCGTTAGTTAGATTTTTAGAAAGAACCATCTTGGTTTTCATCTTACTGTTGATTTGGATGCCGTATTCAGCTTCATCAAGAACAAGGTATCTTTCTTCATAAGAGGGGAAGGCGCAGGTGAAAATTGATTTTTTATTGCCAAGTCTTGACCATTCTTCTTCAGCAAAGTGCGGTGTGAGTGGTGCCATTAAAAGAAGCAACGTATTGATGCATTCTTTCATTAACTTAATATTCTTTTCGCCTGGTAGTGAATCGTATTTATAAATTGCATTTACAAATTCCATGATTCTTGCAACAACTGTATTGAATGAGAATACGTCCATATCTCTATCCACACATTTAATAGCGTAGTGTTGAGCATAAAGAAGTTCTTTTTCTTCCTTTTCGTACGTTACGTATTTATTGTTCTTATAAGCGGTTACCTTTTCTACTATTCTTTCAACTCTTTCAATGAATTTAGCAATAGACTTAATGCCACCGTCATCCCAAGGTCCGCCTTCAACGTAGTTGAAGCCAAACATTAAATACAATCTAAACACGTCTGAACCATAGGTAGTAATATAATCATCAGGAGAAATTACGTTACCGCGACTCTTACTCATTTTAAATCCGTCAGGTCCTAAAATTAAACCTTGGTGCGTTAATGATTTAAATGGTTCGTCAAATTTAAGATAACCCATATCTCTTAATGCTTTTGTAATAAAACGCGCGTACAATAAGTGCATACATGCGTGTTCAGCGCCGCCAACGTATTTATCGACAGGAAGCATTTTATTGATAATTTCGGGGTCGAAGGGCATATCTTCATTAGCTGAATCTGGGTAACGTAGATAGTACCAACTTGAACATACGAAGGTATCTAAAGTATCAGATTCTCTTACCGCATGTCCGCCACAGTGGGGACATTTTGTATTCATAAAGCCTTCGTGCTTAGCAAGGGGAGACTTCCCGTCGGGCTTAAATTCAACGTCGTAAGGTAAAAGAACGGGTAAATCTTTTTCGGGAACAGGTACGATACCACATTTTTCGCAGTAAACCACAGGAATAGGCGCACCCCAATATCTTTGACGTGAGATAAGCCAATCGCGAAGTCTATAATTAACCTTAGGACCGCCTTTGCCCTTTGAATTGAGTAATCTTAAAACAGCAGTTCTACCTTCGCTACTTGTTAAACCGTCAAAATTAAGGCTGTTAATCATAACCCCGTCTTCACAGTAAGGAAGTTTATCTTCGCCTTTTGTTGAATGAATAACGCGAGTTACAGGAAGATTATATTTGCTGGCAAAAACAAAATCTCTTTCATCATGTGCAGGAACACCCATAACAGCGCCAGTACCATATGAATAAAGAACATAATCCGCAGCGAAAATAGGCACTTTTTTGTCATTAATGGGGTTTATAGCATATGCGCCGATGAAAACGCCTGTTTTTTCCCTAGCAGTTGAAAGTCTTTCAATTTCATCAACTTTAGAAGTGTTTTCAATATATGCTTCAACCGCTTGCTTGCATTCTTCCGTGCAAAGCTTTTTAACAAGAGGGTGTTCTGGCGCTAAAACCACGTAAGAAACGCCAAAAATAGTATCCGCTCTGGTGGTGAAAACTTTAAATTGGTCCCCGGATTCAGCTGTGAATAAAATTTCACCGCCAACAGACTTACCAATCCAATTGCGTTGCATTGCTTTTGTTTTTTCAGGCCAATCAAGTTGATCAAGTCCAGTCAAAAGCTCTTCTGCATAGTCGGTTATTTTAAAGAACCATTGAGTTAGGTCCTTTTTAACAACTTGAGTTCCGCAACGTTCGCATTCACCATCAAGAACTTGTTCGTTTGCTAAAACTGTAGCGCAAGAAGGGCACCAGTTAACAGGTGCTTCTTTTCTATATGCTAAACCCTTTTCGTAAAGCTTTAAAAATAGCCATTGTGTCCATTTATAATAATCTGGCATGCAGGTTTTAATTTCTGCAGACCAATCAAACATAGCACCCATATTTTTAAGCTGTCTTTCCATAGTCTCTATGTTTTTAACAGTTGAATCATGGGGGTGAACGCCTGTTTTTATGGCATAGTTTTCAGCGGGTAAGCCGAAAGCATCAAAACCCATTGGTTGAAAAACTTCATATCCCTTCATTTTTTTATAGCGAGCGTAGCTATCTGTGGGGCCGTAGTTATACCAGTGACCAGCATGAAGTTTTGCTCCAGAAGGGTATGAGAACATTTCTAAGCAATAAAACTTTTTATCAATATTTTTCTTATTGAAATAAGAAGCTTTTTCTTTTTCCCAACGTTCTTGCCATTTTTTTTCAATTTCTTGCATGTTCATCATAAAATGATTGCTCCTACCCCATAATGATAATTAAACACGATAATTATAGCATAACTTTTTAATTTTTAGCAACAATTTTCAGGCAAAATAATTTTTTTTAACCTAAAAGAGAAGTTTTTTTTAATTAATAAATTGTTTTAAACTTTTTTTGGGTATAATTGTTAAATTAAGTGACATTTTTTCTGTGTTATGTTATTATTTAAAAGATAAGAATTATCTTTGGTGTAACTATGGATGAAATACGACCTATTAACGGTATTGTTAAAAAAGAGAATATTATATTAACGGAAGTAAAAACTGTTCTAGTGCTAGTTTTGGCAACCTTATTTTACGCTATAACAACCTATGTTTTTGTTTTGGATAGCAATTTTGCTCCTAGCGGATTAAGCGGTATTCTTGCGCTAATAGAGGAGCAGTGGAAAGATTTAAATACTGGCACATATGTACTATTACTTTTAAACGCTCCGCTTTTAATTTGGGCCTTTTTCTCTTTATCTAAACGTTTTGCTATTTATACGACTTTAAGCGTTGTTGTGATGTGTACGACCTTTTTTCTTCTTGAGTATATTGATCCAGCTGGCGAGTTTCGTTTTCGCACCACAATGGAGATAGCTGGAGTTTCCTATCCAGACTTTGGAAGAAGGTTATTTTGTAGTATTATAAGCGGTTTTTGTGCCGGTATTAGTATTGCATTGACATTTAGGGTAAACGCAAGCTTGGGCGGTGTAGATATTATTGTGTCTTTAATTCAAAAGAAGAAACCACGCGCTAACGTCTCCATTTTACTTTTTGCGGTAAATTTCGTTATTATTCTTGCATCATATTTTGTATTCAAGGACATAGAAAGTATATGTTTTGCAATAATCTATATTATCATTTTTAGTAAGGTTTGCGAATACATATTAAATGGTGTTAAAAAAGCGTTAAAATTTGAGGTTGTCACAGAGCATCCGGAAGAACTTGCTAGAGAAATTATTGAAAAATTAGGGCATAGCGTTACAGTAACTCCAGCTCGCGGAATGTATGCTAATACAAATAGGTCTTTACTTATTTGTGTTGTAAGAAGTCGCCAGGTTGCAGATTTTGAAAAAATATTAAAAAAATATCCAGACAGCTTTGCTTTTGCATCATCTGTAAGCGAAGTGTTTGGTTTATTCTATAAATAAGGGTGTAGGTATGAAAAAAGAAAATAAAAAAATCATATTAAATTTAAGCGCAATTTTTGTTCTTTTTGCGGTTTTAATGGTATTAGGCTCATTTTTTGATTTGCAAATTAGCCATGCAATTACAAAATTGGATTTAACTGCGGGATATTATTATTCAACCACTATATTTGGTCGATTTTTTGAAACAATTGGAGAAATGCCAATTTATTTATTAGTTGCATTTTCGGGTGCGGTTATTTTTCATAACTTTTCAAGACGCGATAGTAGTACGTTAAATATAGTTATTAAAATAATTGCGGTATTGGCTTCTGTTGGTATGTCGATTTATATGTTCCATAAATTGTTTAAATATTTATCGCAACATTTTGGATTTGCCGACGTTCTTGGTGACGTGGGTGACGTAGTGGGGTATATTTTACTTGGTATTTGC
Organism: Clostridia bacterium; assembly: GCA_017399665.1. The sequence goes on from JAFQBR010000167.1 coordinate 6,525, forward strand.
TTTACCTTTGCTTTATTTTACTTTACAAGAAAACTACCTTCCAGCTTTCTTAATAGAATGCTTAAATGGGCGTTTATAGTTTTTGGGACGGCACTTATTTCTCAAGTTTTTACGCACTTAATCAAACCTCTTGCTTCAAGACCAAGATATCGCGCAATGTTTATGCTTCAGAATTTTGAAATGTTTAAACAATGGTTTGAATTTGGGGGTGCAAAACCAGATTTAAAGGATGAATGGATTTTATTATACGGTGCATCATCAGACTGGTTTAAATCTTTCCCATCAGGTCATACGTCTGCAGGATCTACGGTTATTACTTTAACTTTGATTCCCTACTTGTTTGAAAAGACAAATAACGTAAAATGTAAACTTATTACTTGGGCTGTTACTATAGCTTATATAATGGCAGTAATGTTTAACAGAATTTTAGTTGGTGCACATTTTCTTA
>JAFQBR010000168.1 GCA_017399665.1 Clostridia bacterium
GGCGCTGAAAACTTCTACGGAATGGATTTTGAAGGCTATATGGTAATCAATGCAGACGGCACAGGAAGCGCAGATTTCGACGGAATGACGGCAACTATCACTGCAGTTACCGTTTCAGGTAACACTGTAACAGTTGTTCACGATATGGGCACAACAGTATTTACCTATGCAGACGGCGTTATGACTTCTGATGCAGGCTTCATGGGTGGCGCTATTTCAGTTGAAAAGGCATAATAATTAAAAACAGACAAAACAAAACCGCGAAAAATTTATTCGTTTTTCGCGGTTTGCTTTAAGGAATAATATGAAAAAGAAAATATATTTATTAGCAATAATTTGTATTGTTTGCTTTGTTTGCGCTTGTACGCCAAAGCTGAAGCAATATACCGCAATTTTTGATACTGACGGCGGAAGTGCAGTTGCAGCTCAAACTGTTAATGAAGGAGAATGTGTAAGCAGCCCTGCAAATCCCGAAAAAGAGGGCTATAGGTTTGTTAACTGGCATTTAAACGACCAAGTTTATGACTTTTCTTCTGCTGTTACAAGCGATATAACAATAAAGGCAAAATGGATAAAACAGGTAAAAATTACCTTTAATTCAAACGGCGGTAGCGCTGTTAGCGAACAAGTAATAGATAAAGGCTTAAACGCGCAAAAGCCACAAAATCCAACAAATGGCGAATATTTATTTGACGGTTGGTATTTAGGTGAAAACAAATTTGATTTTTCTACAAATATAGAAGAAGATATTACTTTAACTGCAAAATGGAAAACAGCAAGCTTAACAGTAACTTACAACTATGCAAATGGCACGACGGAAACAAAGGAGCAGTCAGGCGGAACGCTATTTGAAAATAAAACACCTGCAACAACTTTAGTCTTTGACGGCTGGTATACAGCAGATGGCGTTTTATATAATAGTGAAAGTGTAGTAGATGCTTCAATTGAGGTCTACGAAAACAGCTATATGCAAGGGCTTTTGTTTGAAGAGGGCGCTGTTATTGGATACGAAGGAGAAAGCTTAAAGGTTATAATTCCTGCTTACCATGGCGGTTTTAAGGTTGAAAGTATTAAAACGGATGCCTTTGAAGGGGCGGAAATAACGGAAGTGACGTTTGGTGCTAACTTAATTACTGTAGAAGAATACGCATTCCGCTCTTGCCATAGTTTAAAGAGTGTTAACTTTGGTAATAGCGTTCAAACACTTGGCGAAGGCGCATTTTTTGATTGTCCGGCGATTGAAAAATTAGACATCCCAAATTCTGTTAAAGAAATTGGTTATGGTGCGTTTGCTCAAAAGCTTTATCTTTATGATATAGGTGAAGGAAGACAGGCGGTAATGCCAGATGAGTGCGCGTTAGAAGAGATTTCACTTCCATTCGTTGGTGCGTCTGCATATTATACGGACACATCTTACTTATCTTATCTATTCGGTTGTTCAAATTATGCGCTTAACACCTTCCACGCAGACGGTATTGCAATAACAATGGGTGGTGAAGATATTACAGTTCATCTTTATACAGCAATTCCAACTTCATTAAAAAAAGTTACCGTGCGTAACTCAGAAGTTGTACCAGATAACGCATTTTACGGTTGCGTATATTTAGAAAGTATTGTTTTTGATAGTGAAAATCTTACGGTTATTGGCGAAAGTTCATTTGAAACTTGTATAAATGCAAATATTGAAGGTATCGAAAACGTAGAGATTATTGGTGATAGAGCATTTTTCGGCTCTTCATTAAAGGAAGCAAACTTCCCAAATCTTATTACTATTGGCGAATTAAGCTTTGCAAACACCTTAATTGAAGAATTTGTTGCAAGCGAATTTTTAATGGAAATTGGAATGGGTGCGTTTGCAAACACTTTAATAAGCGAAATCGTTATTCCTGAAAGCGTTCAGGTAATTGACGATATGGCTTTTTATAACTGCGAAAATCTTACAAAAATTTATTTTGAAAGCGAAACACCTTGTGATCTTGGCGAAGCGTTATTTACTATTTTAGAAGATGACGATCAGCTTTATTACAGCGACGTTGTAATTTACGTTCCCAATGGCGATGGCGAAAATAAGCCTTATGAAGAATACCGCAAGCATTTATATATGCGCGATTACGCTTCAGGAATTTTTCCCGTTAGCTTCGAAAACCAAACGGGTTATATTGTAGAAGGCGATTTATTACTAGGCTACGTTAGCGAAGAAGATGAAGATTACGACCACGTAATAGTTCCCGTAGGCGTTAAGAAGATTGCAGATTTTGCGTTCTATAATTTAGCAGGACTTAAGAGCGTTTCAATGCCTGAGGGTTTTGAAGTAATTGGTAAATACGTATTTTATAACTGTACCTCTATTAAAAATCTTTACATTCCTTCAACGTTAAAGGAAATTGACGATTATGCTTTTGCAGGCTTTTTCGTTGGTAACTACATTTCAAGAATATATTTTCCCGAAGGATTTAAACGAATTGGCGAAGGCGCGTTTTTAAGTAGCTTTAATTTAAAAATCGTAGATATTCCTTCAACAATAGAGTATATAGGCTATCTTGCGTTTGGTATGTCTAATTCGTTAGAAAGATTTTATATAAGAGCTACAACACCGCCAGCCGTAGGTGTTTACGAAAACGGCATTGAAGACCCAGATTACAGTATTTTCTCTGTTGTAAACAGCGCAAAGACTGTTATTTACGTACCTTCAGGCAAGGCTACAAGCGGTGAAAACGCAGGCAAATCTTATGCGGATATTTATAAAAACAGTTTAGGGTTTAAGGATTTTGCTTCCTACGTAAAGGCAACGCCAAACGGCGCAGAAGTCGGGCATTATGGCGACGGCGAGCTGTTTATTGA
>JAFQBR010000169.1 GCA_017399665.1 Clostridia bacterium
AAGTGACGTTATTATTGACGGAGTGTCTTATACAATTGAGTACGAAAAAGGCGAATCTTTTGAACAGAGTATATTCTATTTAACGCGCAAGGACACCTCAACTGCGCTTACAATCCGTGCCGGCGCAAAGGTTAGGTTTAATTATTCGCCACAGTACGATAAGGTTCAGTGCAACGTTATTTTAATTGGTGCCAATGACGGTGACCAGAGCGCTCAATCACTCATTAATAAATATAAAAAATTAATCGCTTTAAACGAAAATTATATCGCTATAGTTCCATTCTATGGCCCCGACTACTCTAAGGAGTTTAAGGCAGCGTTTGGTGACAAAGCGCTAAATATACGCGAATACTTTATAAAACGCGCCCACATAGATTATGATGTTGACCTTTCAGCAAAAGATAAAGGCTTGGTTGCGCAGGGTAGGATTCCCAGTATGTATTTTTACAAAGAAAATGAGAATGATTGCCACCTTAACGAAAAAGGTTATAAAGTTTTGGGTGATCAAGTTTATAAAAAAGGTGCAGAACTAGGCTATTGGAAATAGTAGAAAAAAAGGACGCGATTGCGTCCTTTTTTATTTATGGATTTTTCTTGCAAATCAATAACTGATATGGTACAATTTAAAAAAGTTGTTTGCGCAATCAAACAACTATACGGGGGTCAGTATATGAAAAAATTTTTAAGCCTTTTTATGGGTGTGATTTTGTTGCTCACTCTTGTAGGGTGTGGCGGTCAACCTTCTAACCCACCGGATAATAATAAACAAGACGTAAGCACAAATTCAAGTACAAATTCCGATTTAAGTTCGAATTCAAGTTCTAATTTAAGTTCAGATACAAATACAAACTCAAGTAGCGTGAGCAGTGACACCAAGTTTAAATTAGAAGGGGCAAAAGCTGTAACAAAATTTGACGATCCTAGTGTGGTTGTCGCGTGTTGGGGCGATAGCTTAACAGAAGGTATGGCTATGCCGAAATTTTATACCTATCCTCAACAATTGCAAGCAAGTATCGGCTCGCAATATCGCGTTATAAATGCGGGTGTTGGCGGTGAGAAGGCAGATGCTATTCTTTCGCGAGCAAACGCTATTGAAATTTATTTTAGTAAAAGCGTAACGCTTGCAAAAGGCGAAAAACAATGCTTATTGTCACTGACTTCGTTTGTGACAGCAGAGGGCGAGGAAATAACCTATAGGGGCTTTGGTAACGAATTAAGTCTTAACGACGTTCTCATTAACGGCAAATCTTATACTCTTCAGTATAAAAACAGTGAAGAACCTGAGGATCGAGGTTTTTATCTTATCCGTAATGATGCTTCTAGTGAACTGACCATACCTGCCGGAGCAAAAGTTAAGTTTGATTATTCTTCAAAATACAGTAAAATTCATTGCAATATCATTTTGATTGGTGCCAACGATGGCGAATTAAGCGCCGAAGCTCTTATTGAAAAGTATAATAAACTTATCGCTTTAAATAAAAATTATATTGCCGTAGTACCTTACTATTCCGAAGTAAACGTAGCAAAAGAGTTTAAAGAGGCGTTTGGTGATAAGGCGCTTGACCTACGCGATTATTTCATTAATCATGCAGATAAGGACTACGACGTTGAATTAAGTGGTATGGACACGTATTGTATTAAAAAGGGTATAGTGCCTATTAGTTATACCTATAAGAATAAAAGAGGTGACTGTCACCTTAATGAACTTGGTTATAAGATTTTTGCTGATCAGGTTTATAAAAAAGGCGTAGAACTAGGATACTGGAAATAGTAGAAAAAAAGGACGCGATTGCGTCCTTTTTATTTATAAATTTTTCTTGTAAATTGGCAATTTATATGGTATTATTTCCTTGAAAAGATATTAGTTATTTTATGAAAGGAGAAATTATTATGAAAGAACTATTACATTACATTGTTTCAAAACAACACCACAAATTTCGCAAGACGGTTGATTGGAATTTGGGCGAAGAATATAGCGCCAAGGGACTTACCCCCGTAGAGCGTATGACCGACCGATTTGAGCGTTTGACGGCCGCCGAAACACCGGTTATTTTACCGAACGAAAAGATTTGTTTTATTAGAACTATCAGTAATATTCCTGACTGTTTTACCGAAAAAGAGTGGGAGGAAATCAAGTCAAAGCACTATATTCACGAGCTTGGCTATATGTCAAATCTTTCACCTGACTATGAAAATATTATTAAAATCGGTTTGCTTGAGGCAAGAAAAACTGCCGATGAGTATAGCCGTCGCAGTATTGACGCTATAATAGGTCTTGCCGACCGCTACAAAGAAGAGGCGGAAAAACAGGGCAGAGACGATATCGTTGCTACTCTTAACCGCGTGCCGCGTTACGGCGCTACAAATCTTCGCGAAGCGCTTCAGTTTTTCCGCATAATTCACTATGCTTTGTGGCTTGAGGGTAACTATCATAACACCGTTGGTCGTTTTGATAAATATATGTATCCCTACTTTAAAAAGGATATGGATGCAGGTGTTTATACGCTTGATACCGCACTTGAACTTATTGAAGATTTCTTCTTGTCTTTCAATAAGGATAGTGATACGTATATCGGTGTTCAACAGGGCGACAACGGTCAGAGCATGATGCTTGGCGGTATGGATGAAGACGGAAATGAAGTGTTCAATGAACTGTCTAAACTCTGCCTTAAAGCAAGCAACAACCTTTTACTTATTGACCCTAAGATAAACTTAAGAGTTAATAAAAATACACCTATTGAGGTTTATGAGCTTGGTACTGAACTTACAAAAGCAGGTCTCGGATTCCCGCAGTATAGTAATGACGATATAGTTATAGCAGGTCTCGAGAAGCTTGGTTATGAGCATAACGATGCCGTTAACTACACCTGTGCAGCTTGTTGGGAATTTATAGTACCTAAGGTTGGTGCTGACGTTGCAAACATTGCGGCGCTCTCATATCCGAAGGTTATTGACGAGGTTATTCACGAAGACTTTGAAGCAGCAGAAACGTTTGAAGATTTCCTTGCCGCAGTTAAACGTCGTATCCAGATTAAGTGTGACGAAATTACTGAAAACGTAAAAGATTTATGGTTTGTTCCGTCGCCGTTTATGAAGGTTATTATGTCGGTTGACGATATTGGCGTAGGCGGCAAATACAATAATTTCGGCGTTCACGGCACCGGCATTGCTACGGGCGCAGACTCGTTGGCTGCAATTAAAAAATACGTTTACGACCAAAAGAAATTCACGAGGGCTCAACT
>JAFQBR010000170.1 GCA_017399665.1 Clostridia bacterium
GTATCGGGTAAGTCCTTGTATAGCACGGTTTTCGCACCGTAAGAGCCAATAATATCGGTGTAATTAACCACCTTGGCGCACTCTAAATACTCTTCTATATATTCCTTTCTGACCTTTTCGGTTATTGAATTAAATTTATTCATATTTACCTCTCTTACCCGTTAATTTTACTTAAAGCCGATCTTTTTAGCGGGGTTGTAAGCGGAATTAGTTACGTCCTTCCATTCGGTTCTTTGGTAGTTGTTTACGTAGTACATTCTCTTGTAGTAATCAAGCCCCTCGCTAGAGATGGCTTCCACGAAAGAAAAGTCGATATTTTGTTTATTGAAGGCGTAAACGACGTCTTGTAAAACGGAAGAAATAATAGAGTAGTAGTTAACTGCCTGTTGGCTGTATTTAGAAGCAATCTCTTCAGGTATTACGGTATAGCCTGCGTGTAAGTATTTTTCAGCAAGCTGAGCAATTTCCTTTACAGTTGAAGCTATTTCTTTTTTGCCTTGAAGCTCGTAAACCTTTGCAAGAAGCTTAATAGAAGGTATATCCCCCCAAAGCACGCATCTTTTTAAGCGGGTTGCGCTTTCCTCAAGGTCGCGTTCAACGCCTATGCCCAAAGCTAAAAGTAGGCCTATATGTCTGTTAATCACTACGTTGCCCCCTGAAGCCGCCACCTTAAGCTCTTCGTAACGAACGCGAGCGTTGTAAGAAAAATAGTGGTTATAATCAAACCAGTCCGGGTTAATGGAAGGGGCGTTGGATTTAGAAAGGCGTTCTAAAAATGAAATAACGCTACACTTAATATCGTTCAAAACGTCCACGTCGCTTAGGTATTCGGTATACTGTCTGTTACTAAAAATAGCCTTTTTGTCAACGACTAGACTTATAGGCGCTAAGCTAACGTAAATACATTCCTTACAGCTTTTAATAGCTTCTTCAGAAAGAGCATAAGCAGAGCCTATAAAATCAATCATAGCGTTGCAGTCCTCGTTAAAAGTACCGCTTGGCCTATTTGAAGTTACCATAGTAGAGGTAAGCATCGTGTAAAAGGCTTCGTAATTTTCAAAAAGATGATTAAGCATAATAACCTTCCGTAATTTTACTTTTGCAACCTAACATAGTCAAATATTTTTTCGTTATGGGGGTGAGCGGTGTGTTATAAAAAAAGGTAAAAAACCGCGCTTTACCCCTAAGTTACTTAAAAATTATACACAATTGCGTTTTTTTTGTCAACAAATGTTCTGTATAAAATTGACTTATTGCCCAAAAGTATGTTATATTATATACGTTAATATAATATTACGCGATATTACGGAGGAAAATATGTCTTATAATTCGTCTGATTTTGAACAAAGATTAAAAGAAAGCCGTATAATAGTTCTTTGCGGTTACGTAGATAGCGCCACCGCATCTAAAATAATTTTTCAGTTGCTTTCTTATTCTGCTATTGATCCCAGCGAAGAAATTCAGTTATTTATTTCTTCTTACGGCGGTGAGCATTTAGATATGATGGCTATTTACGATACTCTTTCTACCATAGAAAATCCCGTAACCGGAATTTGTGTAGGCTCTGTTAATAGCTATGCTACCTTACTTTTAGCAAAATGCACTAAGGGTAGAAGATTTGCTTTAAGACATAGTGAAATTTGCTTCTCTCAGCCCCACGCGTACATTGGCGCGGGCGCGAACCAGCAAACCGAAATCGCCATTGAAGCAAGGGAAGTAGACGTAAAGCGTAAGGTATTTGAAGAAGAGCTTTCTAAATGTACCGGTCAGGCGCTTGAAACCGTTCACGAGGACTGTGAGGACGGCGTTCGCTTTACCACCGAAGAGGCTTTAGCTTACGGCATTATAGA
>JAFQBR010000016.1 GCA_017399665.1 Clostridia bacterium
AGCATACCTGCAAGCGGCTCTGCCATAACTACACCGTTTGCGCCCGCCTTTTTATATTCGTTAATATAATTTATTAAAAACTCTGTGCATTTTTCAAGCACGACGTGAACCATATCGGGCTCTACGTAACAATTAACCATTGCTTCACTTACGTCCATAAGTCTGCCAGCTAGCGAAAAAGGCCCGATAACACCTGCAAAAACAGGTCTATCCTTAATAAGCGCCTTTGCTTTTTTAATAGCATCCACGTAATTTAAACAACGCCCTGCGCTAACGGGTGGAACGGCTAAGCCGCCTGCTTCTTCAGGCGAACTTACAAGCGCGCCTACAACAGTTGGCACTTCATCCTCTGAAAAGCGAATTTCAGCGCCGAACGCCTGCGCCTCAACAGATAAATCCATCATACTAACGGAAGCCAAGGTCTTGTGCCTTTGGGCTATAAGCTGCATACCCTTTGCCTGCAAATCACTATTTGACGTAAGCTCTTTAACGCTTACCCCCATAAGAGAAACGCAAGGGAAAGAAAGTATGGGCATTGGCAGTTTTTCTTTTGAGTTTTTAATTTCTTCAAGCCAAAGCTTCATGTTCATAAGAAACACCCCGAAAAAATTTACTTGCGTTTAAATTGTAACATAGTTTTTAAAAAAATAATAGGCTTTTTTCGCTTTTTTTTGCTTTGTTTTGCGGTTGGCGGTTATTATACAAAAAAATATTGTTTTTTTACACTTTTTGTAAGGCGACACCAGACACAATGATTTATTTTTAAAAGATAAAATTTCTTAGTTAACCACTTGTTGCAACAGAGCCTATTTAAAATAATTTAAAAAACGGCTTTGACCGCTAAGCCATTGCCGTTTAAAGTTATATTTTGTGTGATTTGTTGTGTTTTAATATGCTGTAAACAATAATCCCTACAAGTGGGAAAAGCATACCGCAAAGCATGCCTGCTTTCATTCCAAGCTGTTCTACCGTAATGCCGTGGGCGGTTGCAAACTGCGTAGCTTTTGGGGTAGCAATTACAACGTCTGTAATAACACCAACAAGCTGAGGTGCAACTGACGCACCTAAGTCGCCACCGGCTGCCATCATGGCATAAATGAACACTCCGCCCTGCGGAAATCTATCTGATGCAACAACTAGGTTGCCCGGCCATAACATAGAAACGCAAAAACCTGTAAATGCGCAAGCAATAAGCCCAAGCCAAGAATATGGGGAAAGAGCGGCAACAAGATAACAAACGGTAGCCCCTATACCACCTAAAACAAGCACCTTTTCTATATTTTTACCAATTTTAGCATAAAGTGTTCTGCCCAGACCAAGCATAACAGAAAATAGCGCAACACCGAATAAATCTCCCCAAACCTTGGGAATATTTAACGCTTTTTCTAAATAACTTGAAGACCATTGCGACATTGTACATTCTGCCGCGCCACCAAGAAAAATTGCAAAAACACTTAACCAAACACCCTTGTTTTTTAAAAGACGTAACGCGCCGGACGCTTTTTCGGGCGTTTTCATCTTTGGAATTTCACTTTTAGAAAATAAAAATGCCGAGATTAAAGGAATTAATGCAAAAAATAATGCCAAATATTGCCAATTTTTATTGCCTGCAATAAGCAAGAATAAAGTGCTTACTATAATTACACCTACAACACCCCAAGCAAAAATTGAGTGTAGCTTACTCATTTCTCTATCCGGGTCTTTAGAGGGGATTTCCGCAATTACAGGGCTAATTAAAACTTCTGCAAGCCCACTTGCGCCAGAGAAAATTATTGTGCCTAGAACAAGCCCTAAGTAAACGTATTTTTTGGTAAAAAATGGAAATACCGCGTAAACAATAAAGCCCAGTACCGCAATTACAGGTATTGATTTTACCGTTTTTGCAATATTGAATTTGTGCGAGAAAAAGCAAAATATTAAGTCTATAATAAGCTGTGTGAAAAAGCCTATTACAACTAAAAGCCCAAGTAGCGAATAAGAAATTCCGTAAAGAGCACGAAAGGTTAAAAATAGCAACGGCGAAAGCGCGCTTACAATAGACATTGTAACGTTAACGCTGTAACATGCAAGCTTTAACCTTTTTATTTTTTTGCTTGTAAATTCATTAGTCTGTGTCATTGTTATTACCTGCAGTTTTTGTATTTTTTGTGGTTTTTGTCAATAAAATCGCGATACGTATACCCTTTTCAATAACATACTGCCCAGCATAAATGACTATTGCGCTTAATAAAATAAAGCCTGCGTTTGTTAAAACCCAAAGGTATTCGTTATAAATAAATGACTGCATTACTATTGACGAATAATGCAAAATCAAATATACACCTATACATATTTTTCCAAGAAAAAAGGTAATTTTATTGTAATATGTAAGACGTTGAGAGATAAAAATTATAACCAAGGTGGAGGCGTATGCAGCTATTGGCTCGAACACTATAACGCCAAAAATAAAGACCGCCACGCTAAGCAAAATGCCAAGCCAAAAATGCTTTGTTGCAAAGCTATTTATTTTATCGTAAAAGGTTGCATAAATACAACCTATTGCAAAGGTGGGCATCTCTCTTGTGTACATAGCGCCGGTATCGGTAAGTTTTGCCGTAGCCCTTATTGCTATTGGCACAACTGCCATAATTAAGCCTGCAATTATAAACTTTTTATCCGTTTTAAGTTTACTGCAAGCAAAATACACAAGGGCAAAAATACAATACAGCGTACAAATAGACACTATATACCAACCGTGGCGGTTGATATGCCTAAAGCCGTTAAACATATCAAGATTAAGCAGCCTTAGCCACAAGTCTGCCCCGTTATAGCCTCCGCGAAAGAAAGAAAAATAGGTTATTACGTTAATAAATACCGCCACTAGCCATATTTTGGGAACGTTTACTAAAAGCAGTTTTCCAAGATATCTATTACCCTTTGACTGATACCCCCTAATTATGCCAAAGGCTGATAAAAAGAAAAACAGTCCAACGGCAATTCCGCCTGAATATTCGCAAATTTGCTCCTTAAAAGGGGGATTATTAAGGTCAAGCCCCAAATTATGAAGCATTACGTATATACAAAGAATACCCTTTATGCAAGTGGTTGAGCGTAAGTCTAACACGCCACCATCACTGTCCTTGCGCTTTTTTAAAGCCAGCATGGGTAATAAAAAAATAAGCAAATAAAAAAGATACATTAGTTCCCCCAAAAGCTAAGTTTTTTTCCTTAGCGCACTTATTATACCATTATTTTTAAGTTAAGTCAGTAATTTTAAGCTCAAAATTAAAAACTAACCCTATTATTTACAGCCTTTTATTCTGCTAAAAAAACAAAAAAATAAGCCCGCGCGTAAGATCCGTCGCAGGCTTTTTCTATTACTTAAATTTTAGATTCTTTTTGTATTACTTAAATTTTAGATTGATAATATCCATAGCAACGTCAAAGTTAGTCAGTACAACCACACAGCCGTCGCGTGCAATTTTCCAATTATTAGAGTTCTCGCCCTTTGCAAAATATTCAATGTTCAATTCTGCAAAATTGGTTGCCTGTTCCTCGGTAGCGAATGTAATAAATGTGCAAGACTTTGAATAATCGCCGTTTTCAATCAAATCATACTGCTTAACGATTTCAACGGTAAAGTCGCCACCCATAAACGCAATTTCGCTGTTTGTAAGCG
>JAFQBR010000171.1 GCA_017399665.1 Clostridia bacterium
CCTTACTAAACGTAGAAAAGGGTGCTGCAGTTGGTTCATATATGAACGGTGAAACCGTTAAGGTTGGTATTTTACGCCAAGGCGCAACCGTTAAGTGCTATTTAGATGACGTTCTAGTATTCACCGTAACTGATTTAGCAGGCTTCGGCGAAGGCGTTACTTCAGCTTGTGCAGTTCTTTCATTCACTACCGGCTTAACCATCTCTAATTACTCTATCTTAACTGATGCAGAAGATATCGCTGCTAAGATTGCTACCTTAACCGAAGGCGAAGAAGAGGGCGGAGAAGTATTTGGTTCTGCAGGTATGTTTACAACCGGCGCTTGGGATTTATCTAACGATAAGGCTGAAAACGGAAGCATCACCAATACCTTAGGTGCTGATCAATACGCATTCTTCAAGGGCGTTAACTCAACCACCTTCTATGCAGAAATGGATATTACCCTATCAAAAGATATGGGTGATGCGTTCCCCAAATTTGGTTTTGCTATCTGTAACGCAAGCACCACTTTCTTCTTCTTTATTGATGCAACCGATAATTACACCGCTCAACAAGTTGGTTGGGTAATAAGCACTACCGGCGTTAACGATTGGGCTTGGAATACCCCCGGCAAATCTGCTATGGCAGGTGCTGAGGTTGGAGCATATAAGGATGGCGAAAGCGCAAAGCTTGCCGTTAAGCGTGATGGCGCTACTATTGAATGCTACGTAAACGACGTTTTAGTGTTTACCGTATCTGACCTTGCAGGCCTTTCTGCAACCGATAAAGCAGCTTGCGCTGTTCTTTCATTCAATACCGGCGTTACCGTTACTAACTATTCAATCACAACCGAATTAAACTAATTTGGTTAAATTAAACCGTATAAAAGGGGCGGAGTTTAACATTCCGCCCCTTTATATATTTAACAGTGCAACGTTAATGAAAATCGCGTTAATCGCGCTATATACCGACTTTTTAATACTTTTTTTAGTATATTATAAGGTGAAATTATGTTAGATAAGCATCTTATAGCAAGCTCAAGACCTCAAGCAAACGGCAAAAATATTATACTTTGGAAGAACTATCGCGTTACAATTTTAGATAGCGCGCTTTTCCGTTTGGAACGAAGCGAAAATAAAATTTTCCGTGATGATGCAACTCAAACGGTGTGGTTTCGTGATGCTGAGCCACAGCAATTTACCTTTAAAGAAGAAAATAACCGTTTAACCGTTACAACTCCTGCATGCTCTTTAATCGTTGATGAAAAGCGTGAAAATTGCAGAGTGCTTTTGAACGGAAAAACGCTAGAAATAAATAACGAATATAACCTTTTAGGTACTTATAGAACTCTTGACGAATACGACGGGGATACCTACGTTGGAAAAACTAAAACCATGCGTAAAAGGGATCAACCCCAAAGCGCAAGAATAAAGCTTGGTAACGGCGTTTGCTCTTTAAACGGCGTTGCGGTATTAGATGATTCCGCTTCATTAACGCTTGCTCAAAATGGCGAGGTGGTTGCAAAAAGGGCAGACGGAAGCGACGAATATATCTTTGCTTACGGCAACGATTACCGCTTGGCGGTTAAGGCGTTGTACAAAATTTCCGGCAACGTACCCATGATTCCGCGTTTCGCGCTTGGTAACTGGTGGAGTAGATACCACGTTTATACGGATAAAGAATACTTAAGACTTCTAAATTCATTTGAAGAAGAAAACGTTCCTTTAAGCGTTGCAACTATAGATATGGACTGGCACTATTCAACGCAGATGGAAGAGGATTTACATATTACCGACCTTGGTAGAAACAGCGAGTTTTACGGCGGTAACAACGGCTGGACGGGATATACCTGGAA
>JAFQBR010000172.1 GCA_017399665.1 Clostridia bacterium
AAGGTGTATTTGGCGCTGCAGGTGGATATAACGGCACTTTCTTCGCAACCGATAATTTGCACGGCATCACTCAAAATTGCGGTTTAAAGGTTATTGATTGCTATATAGACGCAACAAAAATAACAGGTTTTGCACAAGCTAATAAGGCACGAATTCTTGGCTATAATAGCGCGGATACTTCTGTTAGCTACGTAACGATGCACGGTGTATATGCGTTAGTTCCTACCGGTTGTATGAGTAACGGTATTTTAGATGCGGAAGATAAGGCAACTGAATTATTCTTCTGGTTTGAATCCGCTACAGATATGCTTTCTCACAGCAAAACACAAAGAGAAATTGCAAGCTGGAGCACTGATTATTGGACTATTGTTGACGGCGTTCCCGTATGGAGAGAAATTCAATAATTTGTAAAAATGCTTTTTTAAAAAACACGGGCTTAAGCAATATAATTATTTAGATAACGAGAGTTTAAAATTATTATGATAAAGATAAAAAGCGATAAAATAATCGTTGGTGACAGTTTACTTAACGGTTACGTTTACTTTGAAAATGGAAGGATAATTGAGGTTAGTACGTTTGACAAACCAGCTGAAAAATGTTATGATTATACAGGAAAATTTGTTAGCGCTGGTTTTATTGATATGCATACCCACGGTGCTGGCGGTTACGCCTTTATGAATAGTTCTATTGAAAGTGTTATAAAAGGCTGTGATTTTCATCTTGCTTACGGCACTACAAGTATCGTTCCTACGATTTCTGCTGGCGCTTTTCAAACGATGAAGGAAGCTGTTATAAATATTCATAATGCTAAAGGTAAATCTAAAGCTAATATTTTAGGTGCTCATTTAGAAGGCCCATATCTCTCTGCTAAACAAGCAGGTGCACAGTGTCCTGTATTTATAACCGCACCTAAAAAAGAAGATTATCAAGCTCTTATTGAAGAATACGGTAACAGTATTGTTCGCTGGACTTACGCACCGGAAAATGATGAAAACGGTGATTTTTGCAGATATCTTACCACGCATAATATAATTGCTTCTGCTGGGCACACTGATGCAAAATATCAAGATATGGCCATAGCAATAGATAACGGCTGTAATCTTATTACGCATTTATATAGCTGTACGTCTACCGTAACGCGTGATCGTGGATTCCGCTCATTGGGTGTAATAGAAAGTGCATATTTACGTGATGAACTTTTTGTGGAAATTATCGCTGACGGAAAGCATTTACCTCCAGATCTTATTAAAATGATTATTAAAATCAAAGGGGTAGATAAAGTTGCTTTAATTACGGATAGCCTTGAAATTGCAGGAACTTCCGTTACAGAAGGTATTATGAGCGGTACGGAATTTATTGTAGAAGATGGTGTTTGTAAACTTAAAGACCGTTCTGCTTTTGCGGGTAGTGTTGCTACTGCAAACTGTTTAATTAGAACTCTTGTTAAAGAATGCGGTTATTCTATTCCTATGGCGGTAAAAATGCTTACGGAAATACCTGCTAAAATATTAAAGATTAACAAGGGCGTGCTGGCAAGTGGCAGTGATGCTGATATTGTTGTTTTTGATGAAGAAATAGAAATAAAAGGTATATTTGTCGGCGGAAAAAAGGTGCAATAAAACACTTTAAAATATAAACAAAAACAAGCCAACCTAAATATAGTTGGCTTGTTTCGCTAAATAAAAATAATTACGTTTTGGGAAAAAGAATATGCGTGTAGCTGTTATCGGACTTGGCGTTATTGGTCAAGTTCACATAAAGGTAATTCAAGAAACTAATAATGAGTTAGTTGCTGTGTGCGATACTGATGAAAATAAGCGCAAGAACTATGATGGAATTAAGCAGTATTCTAACTATAAAGTGATGCTAGATGAGGTTATGCCGGATGTGGTGCATATTTGTACACCTCATTATTTACACACCGAAATGATTATTGAAGGATTAAAGCGTAATATAAACGTGCTTTGTGAAAAGCCGTTGTGTATAAAAAAAGAAGAAATTCAATCCATTTTGAAAGCAGAAGCAACCTCTAAAGCACAGCTTGGTGTTTGTTTTCAAAATAGATATAATCCTTCCACGTTGTTTGCAAAGGATTATTTAAAAGATAAAAAGGTAATTAGCGCTCATGCAAGATTAATATGGCGCAGAGATAAAGAATATTACGAACAAGATGAATGGCGTGGTACGAAAGCTCAAGAGGGCGGAAGTCTTTTGATTAACCAAGCGATACATACGATTGATATGCTACAGTATTTTTTTGGAATGCCAAAAACCGTTACGGCTTGGTGTACAAATCTCTCTTTACATGGCGTTATAGATACGGAAGATACGGCTAATTTAATTTGCCATGGTAAGGTAGAATATTCTTTATTAGCTACTAATGCGGGATTAAAGGATAACCCTGTGGAAATTATTGTAAAAACAGATAGTGAAACCGTGAGAATTTTTAGCAATGGCGTATATATAGACGATAGGTTTTACGATTGTAAAAACTTAAATCCTGTATACGGTAAGCAAGTATATGGAAGTGGTCATTGTGAGCTTATTCGTGCTTTTTATGACTGCATAAAAAGCGGTAAAAAATTCCCAATTGATGCAAAAGAAGGGGCAAAAGCGGTTAGAATTGTTTTAACAGCTTATGAAAGTCAGGGTAAAGAAATTCCTTGTGTTTTATGATAAATGAACGTTTGAAAATTTAGCTAAAAATCGAAATTTTGTTATTTAAGAGGTAAGGTGTGTATAGTATAACTCTTAGGGAATACGAAGGAATGAAATATTATGAATATATTCCTGCAGGTTTTGATGAAACTAAAAAATATCCGCTTATGATATTTTTACATGGAGCGGGGGAAAGGGGACAGGTTGAACACGTTAAAACGTTTGGCCCACTTCATGAAATAGAAAACGGTATGGATATTCCCTGCGTTCTTATTGCGCCTTTTTGTGAAGGAGTAGATACTTGGTTTAATTATTTTGAAAGAATAGGTAATTTAATTAAGTTATATCGACAAAATTCAT
>JAFQBR010000173.1 GCA_017399665.1 Clostridia bacterium
AAATATCAAAACGCTTAGTATAGCCGTGTATATCAATATATTTGCCAAGGCCGACCATATGCGCCTCATCCATACCGATATTGATTTTTTTAGAAGAGAATGAGCTTCTAGCTGAAGCAAAAATCTTTTCTAAAAGCTCGTACGTTTTAGGTTCATCAATAAGCAAAATGTCGTTTACGTCAACAATTGCTGAATACTGGGGAAGCTTTACAAGGTTAGTAAAGTGAGCAAGCGTTTGAATGCAGGGGATAAGTTCTATATTTTTAGAAGTAGCGTAAGCATCAATTTCGCGAAGCTCAGCTATTGAGTATCTTCCGCGAAGATAGCCAAAATATGGCTCGTCAATAACTTCATAAGTATCTTCCGTATAAAGCTCTAAAGCGTTGTATCCCATTTTAGAGATATAGTCGATAAAGCGCTTAACCTCACTTACCTTCATAACTGCGTTTCTAGAACAGTCAAGCATTACACCAAAAGTTTTGTATTCCATAGCATAACTTCCTTATAAATGTTTATTGTAAAAAATGGGAACTATGCGTTGCCCACGACAAATAATTTTACATAATAAAAATACTTTTGTCAATATCTTTTTTAAAAAAAGTTGCTTTATTTGCTAAATTGGCGAAAAAAGTTTGTTAATTGTATTGAAAAATGAAAATGAGTGTGTTATAATGATTTTATTGATAAAAAAATTTTGCTCTTCTTTTTCGCTTAAAAGTTTGTTTAATTTTAAGCTAATATCTTAAAAAAGTGTGGCTATAGCGCGATAAACAGCTGTTTTTTTTGATTGATAGATAATAAAAAATAGGATAAAATTATGGAAATTAACGTTGAATACCGCCATAAAAGCGGGTTTAAAAAATTCTTTAAAAGTATAACGGGAAAAAGCGTTACGGTAATGTTTGACGTAAATACAAAGCCTTACGCTCAAGATTTAATAAGGCAAATAAAGTCATACGCAAGCAATGTCGTTACCGTAGAATATCCAGATGAAGAGCTAATACCAAGCGAAGATAAATGCGAAGAAGCATATATCGCAGGCCAAAATAGCGATTATTTGCTTGCCGTAGGTAGTGGAACGCTTAACGATATGGCAAAATCTGTTTCTACAAGATTAGGCGTTGACTGTGGTGTTTTTGTAACCGCTGCAAGCATGGACGGATACTGTTCTAAAGGAGCTGCTCTTATGCGCGGTGGCGTTAAGGTAACGGATGAGGTTCATTCCCCAAGGGATATACTTATTGATTTGGAAGTAGTGCGAAAAGCACCTAAAATTATGACGGCGGCAGGCTTTGGCGATATTATTGGAAAATACACAAGCTTGACCGATTGGCAAATGGCAAATGCCGTTAAGGGCGAGCCCATACATGAGGGAGCTTTTGAGCTTATGAAGCAAGCAATGGGTGATTGCATAGACACATTTGAAGAGCTTACTAATTATACGCCGGAGTCTATTGCAAAGCTTATGAACGCTTTAATTACGGCAGGGCTTTCTATGGCTTTATGCGGTAACTCTAGACCGGCTAGCGGAAGCGAGCATCATCAGTCGCATTTTTTAGAGATGGATTTTGTAAAACGTCACGAAAAAGTGCCAATGCATGGCATAAAAGTTGCCATTGGTACGCTTGTATCCATTGAACTTTACAATTATTTAAAAGATAATAGGGTACAGTTTAACGGAGCGGAAAAGGTTTATGAGCTTGTAAATAAACTGCCTAAGGTTGATGAAATTAAAGGCATGCTTGAAAAAATGGGTTGTCCTGTAAGGTTTTCGCAAATTGGCGTAAGAAAAGATACTATGGAAGAGATGATAGAAAATGCTTACACCGTTCGTTCACGTTATACGGTGTTAACTTTGATAAACGAACTTGGGCTAACAGAGCAAATTAAACCAATAATTATGCAAAAATATTATTAAAAATTAAGACTGCTAAAAGGCAGTCTTTTTTATTGCTAAAAAGTGCGATAATCGACCTATACGCAGGCTTTTTTGTGTATTTTAGCTATTTTTAAGCGCGCGCGTGTGCGAAACAAATAATAAATTTTAACATTGCTATTGACAGTGGGCTTTTTTGGGTGTATAATGTTTTTGAAAGATAAATTTTCTTAAAGAGGCTAATTATGAGCAGTCAAAAACTCGCAATGAAGGTAAACAGCATAAGAAACCACAACATCAAGGTTATTATGTCCTTTTTGTATAAAAAGCCCCATTCCTGTTTAGAGCTTTCTAAAAAAATAGGTATAAGCGACGTAGGTGTTAGAAAAATTATTCGCGAGCTTGAAGAATTGAACTTTGTTAAGGTTTCGCGCGAAAAAAGCGCAGTAAAAACTCGCGGAAATCAACATATACGCTATACGGCAAACAAAGAAATGGGTTTGTTTGCGTTTGTGGATTATACCCAGCGTAAGGAGCGTTTTTACTTGCTTGACTTTGCAGGGAATATTTTAATAAGCGAAAAGTTTACCACCCCGGAAGAGTACACTTCAGTAGAAGAAATTGAAGCCCTTGCAAAAAGCCTTAAAAAAGCAATTGAAGATAAGGGGCTTTCGTCAAAGCGAATTTTACATTTAGTTATAGGGCTTACGGGGCAAATGGATGAAACAAATCGTAGGCTTGTTTTCTCTAAACTTTTTCAAAACTTCATGGGGGAAAGGTCTGAAGAGATTTATACTGTTTTCGAAAAAGTCTTTGGTTGCAACGTAACGATTAAAAATAACGTTGCTTTAATGGCAATGGGAGAAGCTAGCGAAGGCGAGAAAAAAGAGTATACGATGTCCGTTTTTGTTTACGCAGGCTTTGGTATTTCAACAACAATTATGTATAACGGCGAACCACTTATGGCATCACGTGGATATGCAGGGGAAATAGGCGGTAATCAAATGGGGTTTGCGCAAACTCTTTCAAAAAGTTGTTCTTTAACTTCACTTGTAAAAATTTGCGCAGAGCATTTAGAAGAAAGAACGTTTGAAGGGCTGATAAAGGCTTATAAAGAAAACGCGGAAGTTAAAGAGCTTGTTTTAAATAGCGCTAAAAGCTTTGCAAGGGCCCTTTCGGACTACCTTGTTTGCTTGGGCGCAGATAGAGTGATTTTAAGTGGAGAGGTTCTTGAGTTTGGGCAAGAATACCTTAAAATCTTAGAAGCCCCCATAACCTCAACTATGTATAACACCAATTTTAGTATTGCCAAGGCAGTAAACCCATTTGTTTTGGGTGCTTTAAAGGTTGCAAGAGAGCAGTATACTTTACAAGTAATTGAAGAAAGAGATTCAAAAGCAGAATAATTTAAAAAATTTTTAAGCGCAAAATATTCGATAAATACTGAAAAAACGTTAATTTTGCAAAAATTTATGAAAAAAAATCAAAAAAAATTTTAAAATACCTATTGACACACGCGTATATGTGTGTTAAAATAATTATAATGTTTCGGCAAACAAAG
The DNA here is from genome assembly GCA_017399665.1 of Clostridia bacterium. The sequence goes on from JAFQBR010000173.1 coordinate 3,438, forward strand.
TTTGCTAAATAGCCAACAAATAAATTTGTACCTATCAGTTTAATTATACTTTTTTCAACTAATTATTCTTAAAGTTTTTAGCACTACTAGCGAGGTGTAAGACTCATTTTTTCGACAAAAAAAACAACACCTGCTGAAAAACAGGTGTTGTCAAAAAAAGTATACTTTTTTTAACCGCAAATATTTTTTAATTTGTAAAATAGCGATTTTAGATCGCGTTTTTATAAAGAAAATTGAACAGTAAAAAAAATTTGGAGGAAAATAATATGTTCAAAAAACTTTTAGCACTACTTTTATCTGTAAGTTGCCTATTAGCTGTAACTGCTTGTGGCGGTGGCGGACCTTCTATTGGTCTAGATCCATCATCTGACGAAAATGACCCCACAAAAACCTACTTAAATATTGGTAACTATAACGGTGGTTTAGGTGAAGCATGGCTTCGTAAGGTTGCAGATAATTATCAAGCACAAAACCCTGACGTTATCGTTAAAATCAACAACGACAAAGACGGTTTTCAAGAAAACATCTTAACCGAAAAGATTGAAGAATACGGCAACGACCTATATTTCATTAACGGTTTTAACTACAATAACTTAGTTAATAAAGGCCTAGCAGAGGACGTTACGGATATAGTTAACGCACCGGCAGAAGGGGAAACACGTACTATTGCTAGCAAAATTGACTCTACTTTAGCAAGCTACTACAAAACAAAAGATAACAAATATTACGCATTACCCTTCCACGTAAACGTATTCGGTTCTGTTTACGACGTTGACTTATTTGATGAATATGGTTTCTATTTTGATGCAAGCGGTAAACTCATTGGTGAAGACGGCGAAAAAACAAATCTTTCAGCTGGTCCTAACGGTATTGCCGGTGACTATGATGACGGGCTACCTGCAACTTATGATCAATGGAAAGAACTTTTAGCAAGTATTAGTAGTTACTCTATGGTTCCTTATATTTGGACTGGCGAATATCCCTATTACAGATACCGTTGGTTAACCTCTGCATGGGCAGATTACGAAGGTAAGGAAGCATTTGACCTTAACTTGTCATTTAACGGTCAATATACGTTCCCTGGCGAAAGCCAACCTACAACCATTGATTTAACAAACGCATACCGTTTACAAGAACAACCCGGTAAAAAATACGCTCTTGAAATGGCAGAGCACATCATAAGAAATGGTTATTACGTAAAAACCTCTTTCGGTGGTACGAATACACACACAATGGCTCAAAACAGCTTCTTACTAAGCGTTGAATCTTCACAAATTGCTTCTACAGGCGAACAACGTATCGCTATGATTTTTGAAGGCGCATGGTGGGAAAACGAAGCTCGCGCATTCTTCGATACAATGGCAGATACATACGAAAACGACGCTTACGCATACGGCAACAGAAGATTTGGATTTATGCCTATGCCTAAGGCTGAAGGCTCAGCAGAAGGAACAACACTTATTTCTTCAACGTCTAACTCAATCGTATTCGTAGCAGCTTGTTCAGAAAAGAAAGAACTTGCAAAAGACTTCTTCAGATTTGCACACAGCGACGAATCATTACGTATCTTCTCAAGCATGACAGGTTCTATCCGTCCTTTCGACTACGAATTAACAGCAGAAGATAAAGCACAAATGACACATTTTGGTAAGAATATGTGGGAAATTTACCGTAACCCCAACACTCAAATTTCACACGTAACCCTTTACCAAAACGAAATATTTACATTAGAAAGCTCATTCCTTACACAGTTCGACTGGTGGTGGGGTTCATCTTACGGTTCAAGTAAGGTTGTAGACGCGTTCTACGAAATGTCACAAGATGCAACTCTAACGGCAACAAAGTACTTTGAAGGTTTACAAAAGACTTATTCAAAGGATAAATGGGATGCAAAAATGTCAAAATATTACAAATAAAAATTAAGGAGTGAGTTATGAGCGCTTCAAAAAGAAGAATGCACTCAGAAGACTCAGGATTACTTAAAAAGATATTTAAGCCACTAGCAAATGTATTTTCGATTATCGTGCGGTGGCTTAAAGATTTCTTTTACGGCATTTCGGTTGTAATTAACAAAGCGTTTAGAAAAATTTTCAATAGAGAAAATAAGATGGCTACGATGTCTACAAAGCGCCGTAAAGAGCTTATTTTCTTTATTTGCTTAGTTGTATACCCAATGCTACAGTTCTTAGTCTTTTACGTGGGTGTAAATATTAACTCGGTTTTACTTGCCTTTCAAAAGTTTGATATAGATACCTCAACCTTTGCTTTTTTAAGCGGTAAAGAGCTTTTTGCAAACTTCTCGCAATTTATTGACGATATGCTACATAACGCTGGCATGATCACCGCTACAAAGAACTCTATCAAGTTATATGTTGTAGGTCTTGTTGTAGGATTACCTTTAAACCTAGTATTCTCTTTCTTCTTATATAAGAAGATTCCTGGCTCTGGCTTTTATAGGGTAGTTTTATTCCTTCCTCAAATCATTTCTTCATTAGTAGTATCATTAATGTTCCGTTATTTTATTGAGGTAGCTTTATACTCCCTTACAGGGGTAAATCTTTTAGTAGAAAAAGCAACTGCGTTTAACACTATGATATTCTATAACGTTTGGGCGGGATTTGGTTCAGCAATTATCATTTACACGAGCGCGATGAGTAAAATTGACGATTCGCTAGTAGAATTTGGCCAGCTTGAAGGCATCTCTACCTTGCAGGAATTTTGGTATGTAACCTTACCGCTAATATTCCCGACTATTACAATCTTCTTAGTATCTGGCATAGCGGGGTTATTCACAAGCCAAGCAAGCTTATTTAACTTCTACGGTACGGGCGCTCATGAGCATATGCATACGCTAGGCTACATATTCTTCGTTAAAATTATGAAATCAGAAGAAGTAAGTTTGCCTCAGTATCCATATGCATCGGCAGCAGGTTTGTTGTTTACGTTAGTAGCAACACCAGTAACTCTGTTTGTAAAATGGGGTCTTGAAAAAATAGATCCTAACTTTGATTAAGGAGGGACGTATGGTAAAAGGAAGACAAAAATTATCCAAAAGCATATTCTTGCTAGTCGGATTTCTTTTAATGCTTGTTTACACAGTAAGCTTTTTAGTCCCCGTATTTTGGTCTGTTATGACCTCTACGAAAACAGAGATTGATTTTATGATCAACAAATTTGGTTGGCCGGATACAAAAGCTAAGGATTACTGCTTTTACGAAAATTACGTATATGCTTTCAATAATATAAAAATTAAAGTTAAAGGGATTGGCACTTTTAATACTATAGGTATGCTTTACAACTCAATTTGCTATTCAGTTATTGCAACTATTATGCATACCCTTACACCATGTATTGCGGCATACGCCGTTGCAAAATACAACTTTAAGTTCGGTAAGTTTATGTATACAATCGTTATAGTTACAATGGTACTTCCTATCGTTGGTAACCTAGCGTCTAGTATTCAAATGGCAAAATGGGTTGGCACGTACGATAACTTCTGGGGTATCGCGATAATGAAGGGCGGATTTTTAGGAACAAACTTCTTAATTTTCTACGCCGCATTCAAATCACTACCCAACGACTTTAAAGAAGCAGCCGAAATAGACGGCGCTTCACAGCTTCAGATATTATTAACTGTTGTACTACCTCTTGTTAGAACTACAATTAGCGCTATCGCGCTATTGTCTTTCATCGGTTATTGGAACGATTATACAACGGCTCTTATTTATATGCCAAGTAGGCCCACTATTGCATACGGCTTATATACTTTTACACGTACTAGTACGAACGAATCAAGTTTCGTTACGAAGCATGTTGCCGCGTGTATGATGGTTACTTTACCAATATTCATCGTCTTCTTGTTGTTCAAAGATAAGCTTATTGGCAACATGGCAGTCGGTGGCATAAAAGGATAATTTATTAGGAGGAAAATATGAAAAAAATCAAAGCACTCAAAACATCCTTTGTTTTGGCGCTTGTAGCATCTGCTGTTTGCGGTTTTTCCACATGGCAGAGCGGACCGGTAAAAGCGATTGAATCAGCAGAGCAGTTATTTGTTGAAGCATCGGGAGTAACCATTACGCAAGATGCAGAAGCGCCAGATACCTTCCTTGATTACAAAGGAAATACCGTAGCGCGCGATTTCGACCTTGGAATGAAGGGTACGCTATTATCAACTAGCGCAATTGGTTCAAGTGTTCAGCTTGCTCCCACCTTCTCAGGCGATTTCAGTATGACTTTCCGTGCATATTCAGACGTAAACTTTGGTTCAGATAATCCAAATGAATTCAACGTTTATTCATACGTAATGACACCTTATGCAGATCTTCGTGAAATATCATTTATTTTTGAAGATTCAACAGGAAAGAAATTCACAATAGCAATCGCAGCAGGCGAAAAATACAACGTTATTACTCCCGCTGCAAGAGTTATTACGGGTAAGACGGCATTCGGCTATCACTACCTAAACGACGCAACTATGGAAAATAACACACCCGCGCAAAATGCCGGTGGTTACTTTACTAGAATAGGCGGAACAACCTTCTGTAACGTTGCAAGAACGGGCGGTAAGCAGTTAAGTTCTAAATCACACCCACTTACCTTTGGTTTTGATGCCGACACAATGGAAGTTTACGTTATTCACTACGGCACTACCGTTGAAAAGGTTGAACGCAGACTAGTTGCTGACCTAGATGATACAGCAGCTATGGGGCTTTCTTCTATCACTTCATTTGAAGACTATAAGGTAACGGTACAGTTTACTGATATTTCTATCGGTAAAGACGCTAACGTAATTATTTATGACGTTAACGGTCAAAGCCTAGAAGGCACAAAGTTTACCGATAACGAAGGTCCTGTAACCAGCGTTAAAAAAGCACACGACGCAGTAAAGGGTGAAAAATATCTTTTACCCACACCTAGCGCATTCGACCTATTAGAAGGCAAGCTAGCTTATAACGGCGAAGTAAGCGTAAATGGTGGCGCATATAAGGTTTATTCAGCAGACAACGCAGTTACTACAACTTGGAGCGAAGGCTGCTACTTTATCCCAGATAGCGTAGGCGAATATACTGTTTCATATACCGCAAAGGACGGAAAAAACAACGTAGGTACAGCAAAAACCTTTACCGTTAACGCAGTAGAAGAACTTCCTGAATATTCATTCAAGGTTGTTGAAGGCAACTATGAAGCTTTAGAAAGATCAAGCGTAGTTTACGGCGCAGGCGCAAACTTTACACTTTATCCTGCACAGTTTTTAAGCAGTTTAATTAGCGGTAAGGGCGTAAGCCAAGCTCAAGTAACCCTACTTAAGGGCGGTGCTGTTTACGAAGGAATTAATAACCTTATCATTAATGACGCGCAAGAAGTAGAATTACAAGCTGGTGAATATAAGCTAGTATATTCATTTGTTGGTTATCCCGAACTTATGAAGAAGGAATACACTTTCTCTGTTTCTGAAAGCGCTCCTATTTTCAACTTCACAAACGCAGTTCCCGGCTTAGTTGAATCAGGCACGGAATTTACAGTTCCAAAGGCAACTGCAGTTATTGGCGAAACAAAAACGCTAGCAAGCGCTTCTCTTTACGATCCTAACGGTGCTTTAGTTGCTTTAAGCAATAACAAAGCAATGATAGATAAGATTGGTTACTATAAGATTACATACCGCGCAAGACTAAACAACGTAGCATACTCTTACGACGTTTACTTTAACGCAGCATATTCTACAAACAATGCCTTTATTGCAGACGGTGAAACAGTTATTGCTCAGCGTGGCGATAGTGGTAATTTAACGGTTGAAAAGATAGGCGGTATTAAGCTTAACTACTTTGCACCCGACAAATATGCAACTTATTCAAAAACTATCGATTTAAGCAAGCTTAACCCTGATGAACCTTTTATTAAAGTAATGGTTCTTCCCAAAAAGATTGGCACGTTAGATTTCTGGCAATACACAATTCGTTTAACAGACGTAAATAATGCTAAAAACTACGTTGATATCGTAGTATTCAAGGGCAGCTGGGGTAATGCTTATTCATACGTAAAAGCGGGCGGTTCTAACCAAAAACCCGGCGGATGGGAAATGGGTAAATTCCTAACAAGCTTTAATGCTGGTACTCCTATCTTATACAGCTTTACAGGCGAAGCTTCTTCAGGTACTGAACAAATTGAATTATTCTACGACTATGCAGATCAATCTATTTCAGTAGGCAACATCAAACGTCCCGGTTACGTATACGATGATGAAGTTGCCGACCTAGACGGTACTGATTGCTTTAGCGAAAACTACCTATTTGGTGGCTTTAGCACAGGCGAAGTTTACTTAAGCATTGCAGTTCAAGAAATGCAAATTGACGAAGCAGTATTGCTTGTAACCGAAGTTAACGGTATCAACCTTTCACAAGAATGGATTGATGATAAGGCTGCTCCTCAAATTGGTATAGATACGTTAGGCTATGCAGAAAACGCATTACCTTTAGGTCTTGTAAACGTTGCATATCCCATATTTAATGCAAGCGCATTTGACAGCGCAGACGGAAAAACAAACGTAAGCGTTAAGATTTACAGAGATTATCAAACACTTAACCAATTAGAAATTGCACCTGTTGACGGTAAGTTTACACCTCCTACGGTAGGTGAGTACACTATTGTTTACAGCGCAACGGACAAATCTGGCAACAGAAACACTAAAGAAATTAAGGTTAGTGTTGTTGATGCTCTTGAAGCATTCACTTATGCGTTCAATAAACCCTTAGATATCGAATACAGCCTTGGCGAATACTTATATATTTCACAAGGTGTTGCAGAAGGCGGTTCAGGTAAGGCTTTAGCACAGGTTAGTGTAATTGCTCCTAACGGACAGGTAATTGAAAAGCCCAACGGAACTCTTGTTGATCAAGAAGGAACGTACAAAGTTCAAGTTAAGTTTACAGACTTCCTTGGACGTGAATACACAGAAATTTATTCTATTAACGCTCAGTTAAGTAATGCTCCTATCCTTTACGAAGTAAGCTTACCTGCAGCAATGGTTAACGGAGTTACCTATACGCTTCCCGATTTTGAAGCATCTGATTATTCAACAGGTAGCTATCAAGAACCCACAAAATCAATCAAGGTAATTTACAACGGTGTTGAAAGCGTTTTAGGCGCAGACAGAAAGTTCACACCCAATGTTGCAAATCACCAAGACGAAATTCAAGTTGTTTACAGCGCAACAAACGCAAACGGCATTAGCACAAGTTATACTTACAAAGTAAAAGGTCTAGTTGTAACAAACGACGCAGGTATTGATATGTCTGCATACTTTGCATTAGATAACATGACAGCAGGTGAAAAGACCGCTTCTTACGTTGAGTTTGATACAAAAACCGACGGTGCAGGCTTAACCTTTGTTAACCCCTTAATTGCAAGTAACTTAGCTCTTGAAGTTTACGTACCCAAGGCAAAGAACAACTTTAACTCTTTAACAATAACCTTAACGGACGTTGAAGATAAGAACAACGCAATAAGCTTTACAATCGTTAAAAACAATTCAAAGGTAAATTACAGTTTCCTTGATTGTGAAGGCGAAAGATTTGAAATTGCTGGTAACTTCTTCGATTTAACATCTTACGGTTTATCAGTAAGCTTTAACAACACAAGTAAATTCCTATTTGACCGTAACGCAAACAAGAACTTACTAAAAGTTAAAACTAACGTAGAAGGCGAAGCATTTGAAGGCTTTGCTAGCGGTAAGGTTTACCTTTCAATGAAGTTAAACGGTGTTGAAGGGGCATCAGCAGTACGCGTAATGTTAATCGGTAACCAATACTTCTCTAACATTACAGCAGACAGAGTATTACCTCAAATTCAACTAAATTCATTCATACCTCGTACTACCGAAGTAAACGTACCTTTCACAGTACCTTCTGCAATTGCAGCTGACGTACTTTCAGCAGAAGTAACCTTAAGCGTTAAGATTACAAAGGGCTCAAAGACTATTTACGAAGGCGCTATCGATAAAGATTACACCTTCACACCTACGGACTACGGTAACTACAAGATTGCATATACTGCAAAAGCAGGTGGTAGATCAGCTACTTCTTCATACTTTATAAGTGTTAAGGATAGAATTAAACCCACCATGACTTTAAGCGGTAGCAAGCCCACAACCGGTAAGGTTGGTCAAGCAATCAATCTTCCCACAGTAACAGTTTCTGATAACTATTCAGAAAATATGAGAGTTTGGATTTATATTACCGAACCTACTGGAAGAATGATTACTTTAGAAGAGGGCGCAACCTCTTACGTACCCACAATGAAGGGTAAGCACAGAGTAAGCTACTACGTATGCGACGAATATGCAAACTACGTTTACGAAAAATTCGTTATAACGGTACTATCAGGAGGCATTATGAAAAATATTACTAAAATTTTAATATCAGTATTATTATTGTCCGTAATGCTATTTTCTACAATCGCTTGTGGACAAAAGAACCCCAATCCTAACGACTCAAGTAGTAGTAGCTCACAGGGTGGCGGTGATATAGTTACTCCACCTGTAGTAGACGTTGAAACAGACGTTGACCTAGTTAAAGACGGTAAAACGGATTATATTATCGTTATACCTGCAGCAGCAGATGCTAACGAAAGAACGGCATCACGTGAATTACAAACCTTCTTTGAAGAAGCAACAGGTATTAAGCTTCCCATTAAAACAGACGCTGGTTTAGTTTTTAATTCTAAAGCAAAACATCTATCAATCGGTAACACAACGATACTTGCTAGTAGCGGTGTAAAAATTGATTACAGCGAACTTGGCAGAGCAGGCATCAAGCTTGTTACCAAGGGTAGCACGGTAATTATGGCTGGCGCAACAACCGAAGGTTCATTATACGCTACTTACGAATTCCTAGAAAGAACTTTAAACTTTGAAGTTTACGGCACAGATGAAATTTATATTGATCATGACGTTAAAAATCTTAAATTAAGAGAATTTGACGTAATGGAAGTTCCCACCTTTGAAAGACGTTCAGTTGGTCTTTACACATACTCTAAGGATAAAACCTTTAGAAACCGTATGCGTCAAGACTTATACGACGGCGGTTGGATTACTTGGTCACACTCTTTCTTTAAGATTTTACCCAAGGAAAATTATTTCTCTGAACACCCTGACTGGTACAGCCCAAGAGGCGATCAACTTTGTGTAACAAACGAAGAAATGATAGCTGAATTTACCAAAAACGTTATCGCAATGGTAAAAGCTAACCCCGATTACGGTTACATTCACCTAGGTCAAGAAGATACAGGTACTTACTGTGATTGCGTTAACTGTTCAGCTGTTGCCAAGAAGTACAAAAACAGCGGTCTTATGATGCACTTTGTAAGCAAGGTAGCAGACGGCGTTCAAGCATACATTGATGAATATGAACCCGGCAGAGTATTCTATCTTGCAACGTTCGGTTATCAAAAGACTCAAGAAGGTCCTGCAAACTACGTTAACGGTCAATGGGTAGCTATTGACGAAACAGTATTGCCAAGACCTAACGTAATGGTAATGTTAGCGCCCATCTACGCATGTAGCGCGCACTCACACAAGGCAGAATGTAACAAAGAACTAGAAACCATTTTCGGTAGCTGGATGGCTGTTGCTAAGGGACAAATCATGATGTGGATTTACAACAAGATTTTCTGTGACTACTTCATTCCCTTTAACAACTTCTCTACATTTGTAAACTACTATGAATATCTTGATGAAGAAATCGGAACTTATTCTGTATATCACCAAGGTAATAAGGAAACTGCAGCTGGCGGTATGGAAGAGCTTAAATGCTACGTACAGGCTAAATTAATGTGGGACAGAACACTTAATATGGACGACCTTATTGATGACTTCTGCGAACATTATTACCGTGATGCAGGCGTTTACTACCGTGAATATTACGATTTAATAAGAATGAGCTACGAAAAGTGGATGGTTGAATACGATTTACACTGCTATAACAACACAAGCACTTCACAGGAAGTAACCTCATATAACCCCAATGCTACAAAATATTGGACGGAAGATTTACTTACTCAAATGGAAGGATTATTCCAAAAAATGATGGATAGCATTGAAAAGTATAAAACAAGCGATCCAGAACTATACGAAAAACTAGATTCTCGTATTAGAAAAGAACGTTTAACAGTAAGATATTTATACTTAAGATTCTACATGGATTACCTTTCTTACGAAAAGGCAACCGAATGGGTAAACGACTTTGAAACAGTTTGCGCAATGCACGGTATTGATAAATGGCGTGAAATTTCAGGCGCAAACCTACCGGCACTTCTAGACGAATGGCGTCTTGAAATATCTAAGAAATAAAAATTGGAGGAATTTATGAGAAAGCACGCTAAATTGTTATTAATGCTCTTAGTGGTAGCTGTGATGTCTTTAACTGCTTGTATACAAGATTTATCTAAATTACCAAGCTCAGACTCATCTACACAAGAGCCACCGGTAACAGAAAGTGAATTGGTTATTACACCTTATTCACTAACATTAGCTCCTGAAGAAAGCTCAACCTTAACCCTTACATACACAGTAAACGGTGAAGCTGTTGAAGATTTCGAAGCAGAATGGTCAACCTCTGATGCAAACGTAGCAACCGTAGAAAACGGCGTTGTTACAGCAGTATCACTTGGTAATGCAATCATTACTGCAACAGTGGGCGAAACTCAGGCAAGTGCAAGCGTAGTAGTAGCAGAACCTGTTACTCTTACGTTAAGCGAAACAACACTTGACCTATTTGAAGGGGAAAATGCAACACTTACAGTATCTGCAAGCGACGGCAACGAATACGACTACGTATGGACAAGTAGCGATAGCGCTATTGCATCAGTAGAAGACGGCGTTGTTACAGCTAATAAAGAAGGTACTGCAACAATTAAAGTTTCTAACGGCACAGCGGAAGCAACTTGTGAAGTTACCGTATACGAAGTAATTATCACTATGGACTTATCACAAGCAACCGCAGCTCTTAAGGTTAACGAAGACGTTCAACTTTCAGTTATTATGTCTGACGGTTCTACTCCCGAAATCGAATGGAGCAGTTCAGCAGAAGAAGTAGCAACTGTTGTAGACGGAAAGGTAGTTGGTGTATCAGCAGGTACTGCAACTATCACTGCAAAAGCAGGCGAATACAGCGCAACTTGCGTAGTAACAGTTGAAAACGTTTACGAACTTATCTTCCTTGAAATCGATAGCTTGGAAACAATTCTTGTTGGCGACGAAATCGAACTTGGTATCGTTGCAAAGATGAACGGTATTGAACAGGATTTAAGTGAAGTTGTAATTTCAGGCGAAGGCTTTACAGCTGAAGGCAAGAAGATTACGCTTACAAAATCAGGTAAGCTTGCTATTACAGTATCTTACCATGGCGAAGAAATGACCAGAAATATCGAATGTTATCAAGGTATTTCTACAACAGAAGAATTCTTAGCAATCGCAAACAACCTTTCAGGTTACTATATGTTAACTGCTGACCTTGATTTTGGCGGAGCAAAGATTGCATCATTCTCTTCTTACAACGGTAATAAGGTAAATGAAGATATTGCATTCACAGGTGTATTTGATGGTCAAGGCCACTCAATTAGCAACTTTGAAGCAACCTATAACCAAACTTGGAACGCAGCTGACCGTGATAGAGGTATCTTCGGTTACGCTAAAAACTCAGTAATTAAAAACGTAGCATTCCTTAACGTTAAGACTGCAGACAGAGCATCTGTTGTTGCAAGCTTTACAGAAGGCGCAAGCCTATTTGAAAATATTTACGTTGAAGCAACATTCGGCGGAAGCTGGGGCGTTAACGTAAACGCAACCAACCCCGGTGGTTACGTAGTTCAAAAGCTTAATGCTGGCGCTACAATGAAAAACTGTGTATTAGTATTAACTATTCCCGCAGGCTCTTTTGATGAAGTAGAAAAAGTTTGTGGCAACCAAGGCAAATCAACAATGTTTGGAGCAATGGTTGGTGTTAACTCAGGAACAATGGAAAACTGTTTTGCTATTTATAAGCCTGAAGAAGGTCAAGAAACAACTCTTGTTTATAAAGTAGTTGGCGAAAGCACAAACAGCGGTCTATACACAAGCGCTCCCGAACTTTGGAAAGCTTTAGACGTAACAGTTCTTGGCGATATTTGGAACGTATCTGAAAATGCTATTCCTCATATTGGTAACCTTGCTTCAGCTGTTGAACTTGCTGAAAACGAAGCAGTAGTAAATGCTGGCGGTAGTTATCAAGTTCAAGTAGTTGGCGGAACAAAGGTATATTACTCAACTGAAGCTGAAGGCGCAACTGTTGATGCAAAAGGCTTTGTACAAATAGGTAGCGACGTTGCAAAAGACACAGTAATTACAGTTAAAGCATTTAACGTTTACGATTCAACAAAATTCGCTGTTGTAACCTTAACAGTTGGCGACAAGGTTGAAGTTGAAGCGGCTGTTGAAGAAATCGCATTCAGCGATATAGTAGCTGGTGGCGAAGATGGCAAAGTAGATCTTGGCGTTGTAGTAAAAGTAAACGGCGTTGCAACTGAAGAATTCACACTTCGTTCAACAAACGAAGGCGTTGTTAAGGTAGTAGACGGCAAGGCAGTTGCTGTTGCTAACGGTAGTGCTTCTATTGAAGTTGTTTACGGCGGTGCAGTAATTCACACTATTGCAGTAAGCGTAAAGAACGTTTATACACCTATCTATACAGTTGAAGACTTTGAAAACATTTACAATAACCAAGCAGGTTATTACAGACTAATGAACGACCTAGACTTCGGCGGTGCTGAATTCAGCGCGTTCTCTGGTTGGACTTCTGCAT
>JAFQBR010000174.1 GCA_017399665.1 Clostridia bacterium
ACCCGAAGGTCGTGTGGTTCAAGTCCCGCCTCCGCAACCAGTTTTTTCGCTTTCTTTTATAAAAAAGACTGCATATGGCGGCGTAGCTTAGTTGGTTATAGCGGCCGGTTCATACCCGGCAGGTCGTTGGTTCGAATCTGACCGCCGCTACCAATTTTCGGTATGAACATTCGTTACAACGGCGTTATGCCGAAAATACGGCCCCTTGGTCAAGCGGTTAAGACATCGCCCTTTCACGGCGGTAACACGAGTTCGAGTCTCGTAGGGGTCACCAGAAAAAAAGACAGGTAACACACCTGTCTTTTTTTGTTGTTATATATATTTTCCAAAGTCTTTTGTTATATAAATGTCTATGTGCTTCAACGTGTTAAACAAACCAAAACTTATAACTATAACACAAAGAATAATGCTGACTATAAGAGCTGTTTCGGTTTGCTTGTCTGTGACCTTTTTTCTTAAGAAGTGATGAATAATAGCACCGAGAAGCGCGCCCAAACTGTTGGATATTATATCTATATAAGTAAAACCGCCAATGCAGATGATTATTTGTAAAACTTCAAAGCCTAAGCTAATGGCAAACCCGAAAAGCGCCGTGCTGATAATGGGATTTTTCTTTTTTAAAAAGGGTATTAAAAGTCCAACGGGAATAAACAAAAACCAGTTTACCAAAAAGTCTCTTGCGGTGGTATTTGCAAATTTTGAAACACTAATACTAAATCTTTCTAAAAGGCTCATTTTAGAAAAAAAGTATCGCGATTCAACCACGGGAATAACCATATTGCATTTTAGCGTAATAACCCAAACGAGGCAAAACATATAAAGTATGAGCGCCAAAGTTGATAATTTGCGTATTTTTTTGCTTTCGAGCATAATTATTTATAAACCCCTAAAAATAATTTTTACGTTATGATTTTAACATAATGTTTTAAAATTGCAATAAAATTTTTAAAATATTGCAAAAAACCATCAATAATTATGCAAATTTGCGATAAAACGTTCAATTTTTAAAAAGATAGCGCATTTTTTGTTGTTAGAGTATTAATGAATATAATAATATTGAAATTTAATATTTATTGTGTTATAATGGGGGTATGAAAGAATACCTTTTAAATTATTACTCACAATTTAATTGCAAGGCGGAAAGGTGCGTGCATACCTGCTGTAAGGGTTGGGATATGTGTATAGACGAAAACACTTTAAAAGATTATAAAAATTGCACATCAAGTTTCGCGCCTAGCCTTAAAAAGGGTATAAATTTTAAAAAAGCGCGTTTTAAGGCGGATAAAAATGGGCGTTGCGCCTTTATAAACGATAATGGGTTGTGCGAGATTATAATCAATCTTGGCGAAAAAAGTCTATGCCAAATATGCCGTGATCACCCAAGGTTTAGAAGCTGTTTTGATGACCGCGTAGAAACAGGCTTAGGGTTTGCCTGCGAAGAGGCAACAAGAATTATTTTATCCTTTAAAGAAAAAATTCAGCCGGTGCTGGTAGCAGAGGAAAATTGCAATAAAGAGCTTTGCTTTATTCAAGCTCAGCTTTTAAAATTTAGGAAAAATACGCTTGATATTATTCAAGATAGAAATAGCGACATTAACGATAGAATATCAGCTCTTTTAAAGCTTTGCAGTGCGCAAGTAGATGAAAGTGATTACAAAAAAATTGTAAAAAGATTTATTTCGCTTGAGCGGTTAGAAAAAAGCTGGGGCAAAAGGCTAAAAGGACTAAACAACTCACTATCAACGCAGGTTAATAACGAGCTTTCACTTTATTGCGAACAGTTTTTGGTAAACAGCATTTATAGATTTATTTGTGAGGCGGAAGACGTTGCCTATGCTCGCGCAGTAGTGCTTGCTTGCCTTTTTGCTTGGTGGATTATAAACAGCATATATCAAAACGAGGGCACAAAACAAAAGGAATTTGAAAGTATTTGCGATATCGTTCGCGAATATTCTGCAGAAGTAGAATACTCGCAAAAAAATCAAAATAAGCTTTTTGATTTTGCCTATAGCTTTGTTAAAATTTAGCATGAGTTAGGCAAAAAGTAAATGGTGTTATTAGGGTGTCAATATTGGTTAAAAGTGCCGTTAATCGACTTATATCGGCACTTTTTTTGTTGTTTTTAGCGGTGAAATGATGCCATTTGCACAAAATTATCGCCCCAAAAAAACTTTTTTATAGGTGAAAAGATTATAAAAAATACAAAAAAAGGTCTGAGGAATAAATCCAACAGACCTTTTAATTTTTACTTATTATTCACTGAATAAATCAACGCCCTTTTGCGCTAGCACGGCTTGAATTTTTTTGTAATCTAATTTGCGCAAAATTACATTTTCTTTAACGCTTAAAGCAGCGGCAATTCCTGCGGACTGACCAACGTTAATGCAAATATTCATAACGCGGTAAGAAGAATGCGCGCGGTGCGTTCCGCTAATACATCTGCCGGCAACAAGTAAATTATCTGTATTAAGGGGAAGAATAGCGCGGTAGGGAATATCGTAGGGCTTGCAGTTTTTAGGTCGTCCCCTTTGCTCGCTTTGCCCTGCGCCGTTAGGGTTGTGTATGTCTAAGCAAAAAGAGGCTTTATGCACGATAACGTCTTTATGGCGTTTACCTTCTAATAAGTCTTCAGAATGCATTACGTATTCGCAGGTTACTCTGCGCGATTCGCGAATGCCAACCCCTTCTGTGCTTTGCTTAATTTTAATATCTTCAAAGCCCTCTACGTTGTTTTTAAGGAAGTCAACAATTTGGTGCATTTGCTTTCTTAAAATAATATGAGCAACACCCAAATCTTGGGCTATAAGTGGATTAAGTCCATTTACCTGTGTTGCGTTTACCATTCGTTCCGTCTCTTTAACACCGCGATATAAGCGAACGATATTTACAGTAGAGGGTAGTTCGCCTGTCTTGCTAGCCTGTTCGCAAAGGTCAAGGTAATTGCCTTTTTTTAAAGGTGTATCCATCTCTTCGTGGAAGCAAAGTAGTTTTTGCTCTGGGTGTACGTTTTCAATCGTGAACATAATGCTCATTGGTTGAACAAGCCCGTCTTCTCTGCCGTATTCAATTTTTTCGCCTGCTAAATATGATAAAACACCATCCCCCGTAGCGTCAATAAACACCTTTGCTTTAACTGTTTTCAGCCCGAACTGAGTAGTGATAACCGCGTGGGTAATAATGTTATCTTCTTTAATAACGTCAGCTATTGCGCAACCTAAATAAAGGGTAACG
>JAFQBR010000175.1 GCA_017399665.1 Clostridia bacterium
CCAAAGGCGTGTATGGAATCAATGCAAAGCATTGTATGGAATCCGTTGCAAGACGGTATGGAATCAAGCCGCAGAAAATACCCCTTAGATGATTCCATGCGCCTACGGCGATACCATACACGCTGACGCGTGATGACATACCAAGCCTGCGGCTTGAATAAAAAAATCGACAAGTCAAAACTTGTCGAATTTTTTGGCTGCACACATTGTTTACTAATTAAACTTTTCAAAATCTCCGATAGCATCTAGGATTTTTAAAAAAACACTCTCCATTTTTGTAAATTTTACAGTAAATACCTACAAGACTGCTAAAGCCTTTTTTATTATCCACCGGCATAGCCGGTGGTTTTGTTTGTATAACACAAAAGCGTTAAATAATTTTTAACGCTTTTGTGTTTTTAATCATCTAATTCTTTTTTTATTGTATTTCTACTTTTAAACTGAACCACAAATCTCACTAACAAAATTATTTCTACAATTGCAAACCCTATTTGTAAAAAAACAGAACCTTTAGATGTATATATATTTTCTCCATTGGAAAGAGAAAATACTGAATTTCTTGTAAAAATTCTCTTTCTCGTATCTAAATCGCTTTCATCTGGATTTGTTAAGAATGATATAATAATAATTTTGTCATCCACTCTCTGATATATCCCAACATTATTTGCGACCTGTTGCTTTCCATTATAATTCCTAGAATATACAACTTGCGCATATCCATCATCAAACTGAATTTTCGTTTCATAAGATTCACTATACCAACCAGAGTATGTCGTTGTTCCTCTATATATTCCGTAAACAGGTTGGCATAAAAAAACGATATTAAATATAACAATAAGCAGCAAAACAATAATTGAAAATTTCCAATTCTTAAACATTTTTTTCATAAATAACTCCTCAATAAAAAATGCGCCTCATGGAGAGACGCACTAAAAGGCATCTCTCTATATTGCTACATACTTAACCTAATTCAAAGGCGAGAGAATACACTTTTACCGATAGTATTCCCTTTGAATTAGAATATTAAAGTATGTAGCATTTTTATTTTAACATATATTTCAAAATTTTACAAGAACTTTTCTACTTAGTTAAAAATTTTTGTTGATTACCAAAAATCTTTTTAGCAATCAAAACAAAATCATCAATACTATTTATGTATTTATTATAATTATGAATCGGTCTATTAGAAATAAAATGTATCATATTTCTATTTGAATTTATTGTCTCCAACACTATTTTTTCTTCATTTGTTATTTCATTTTTATTTTCCATTTCATTGATAATTTTTGGCACTTTTATATTATCTATTTTATTCAAGTCTTCTTTTTGCAAAAAATTTGAAAATTTTTCTCGACATACCGTAATATGGACTTTTAATATTGCTTCTTGTATAGCCCCTAACAATGTCCATAAAAGTATTCGTTCCGTTTCAGATATATTGCTTGTCTGTTTAATACAAATTTCTTCTTTATTAAAAAGTTCTATAATGAATTTTTTTATAAGGCTTGATTTATATATTATAGCATTAACTACTGATGGTGTTTTTGTCTCTGCTTTCCACCACCAGTTACTAATCATATTGTTTACTAAATCATATAAAATTTTCACATTAGAATGTCCTATTATTTCCTTTTTCTCTATTTGAACACTACAATTTTCTGTAATAAAATCTCCAACCATGCTATCAATATCTATCCAATTTTTTATGTGTTTAGTTATACTTATACTAGCATATCCTCCCAATTCACCTACTTTAATTGTTCTTTTTGCATAAAAATCATAATATTCTTTAACGCATTTTATTTGTTTGCATTTTTGACCACAAACAACAAAATCACCTATAAATTCAAAATTTTTACTATAATCTACCATAATATATCCTTTCTCTTAAAAAGTTTCTTTTTTTCCTTTATTATAATATTTTTTAAAACTTAACGCAACAAAATAAAAAAGCAAAAACTATAGAAGTTTTTGCTTTTTTAAATGTGCAGTTTTTAATAATAAAAAACGAGCAATCAAACCGATGAGGTTCAATTGCTCGTCAAGTGGCTGCACATATTATTCGCTAATTGAACTTTTCAAAATCGCAGATAAAATCTATGATTTTACGTTTTATGATTTGCCATTTTTGCAAAACTTTTGTTGTTTTTTCGAGTAAAAGTTAAAACAAATTTATTGTTTGAACTATCACTCTCTTTCAATACGGGTTAAACAGCTTAAACATTTTTCTTTTAAGAAAAGTTTTATCGCGTGGTTATCACGGCCTTCGTAATATTCTACTAATAATTTCTTAAATTCAGTAACTAAATTTTCTGGAATAACCATCAATCCTGCCCCATGCGCTACTAAGTAATGATTTGCAAATATTATTGCCGTTCGCTTATTCCCGTCGTTGAAAATTTGGGTTTTCATCACGTATAACGCAAGCTCTATCGCTATTTCTACGTGATCTTCTGAACTTGAAAGAATGTTATCAATTTTTTCTTTTACGGCAGACTCTATCGGCAATGGCGGGATATAACTTGAACCGCCAATTTTTACGGGCACTCCCCTTATTCTTCCACCTTCTTGATAAAACCCTTCGTTCACTAGTTTTGCAATATATTGACAAACGTAATAGTTTGAAGCTGCTTGAATTACATCTTTATCAAGCACAAATTCCCATGCATGCTTAAGATTTAATATTTTTTGCACGTCTTCCGCACTTACGTTATTAACTTTGCCATTTTCTATAATAGTTTCCGTATCTGGGAAAGTTGTAGAAATCCCTTCAAGTATAGCCTGGTCATAAATAATAGATTTCATATTTGCTCTAGCAAAATCCATATTAAGTATAACATTTGGCGCAAGCTCTTCTTGGCTATATCCTAAAGAGGCTAACTCTTTTTCTATCACACGAATATTCTTCTTTAATTCACGTGCATCTTTTACTCCTTTTAAAAGTATTTGATGCAACTCTTCAGAATATAACCCAACGTAGATAGACCTTATTTTCCCAGCATCTCTTTTTCTAATATAAAGATACTTTCTTTCCCCTGATTCTTTTATTTCAACAGTGCCTTCATAGGGAATTAAATTCAATCTTGCCTGAAATTCAGCTTTTGTTCTTAATAGATTTTGGATTTTTTCAAAATTGTTTTCCATAAGCATCCTCCTTATAGGGAACATCCTTTGGTGGAATTATAACATATTGTTCCCTATAAATCAAGTGTTTTGTGCACGTCTATTCGTAAAGATTAATTTATTTTGTTTTTCGCTCTATTTTAATAGGTTAAATTTTTATTTTTTCTTAGTGAAAAATAATTATACAAATCGAAAAGTTATGGGGCATAAAAAAACGGACAAATAAAAAAATCGAACACGTTTTTTGAACTGTTTGAACAAAATGTGTCCGATTATATTAATTTTAAAAATTGCTGATATAATGCTGAATTTTACAACAAAAATATAAAATTATGCATTATTTAAAATAAATTCTTCAACTTGCTTTCTTGTATGAAGTGAAGGAATTGCTCCTTCCTTTTGAACTGTTAATGCCCCCATTGCGTTTGCAAATTTTACTGAACTTTCAAGGTCTTTTCCTTCACTTATAGCAACAGCAAAAGCGCCGTTAAAACTATCGCCTGCAGCAACCGTATCAATAGATTTTACTTTATAGCCACTAACAATCTTTGCACCCTTATCAGTAGCTATAAGAGCACCACGACTACCTAAAGTTGCAATAACAGTTTTAGTGCCAAAAGATATAAGTTTGTTTGCAGCAGCAATAACTTCTTCATCAGTTTCAGTAGGCATATCTGTTAAAATAGCAAGTTCAGTTTCATTGGGTGTAAGATAATCTACCATACCCAAAATTTCACTTTCTAACTTAACAGCAGGCGCAGGATTTAATAAAACCTTAACGCCGTAAGAATGTGCGCGACGGATGACTTCTTTTGTAACATCTAAACGCATTTCAAGTTGAAGTATTAAAATTTGAGTATTTTTAATAACTTCATCAACTTTATCAAGTTCTTCAAAACCAAACTCATAATTTGCACAAGGAATAACGCAAATACGATTTTGACCTTCATCGTTTATTTGTATTTGAGCAATAGCAGTTGGCGTGTCACATGAAAAAACATTATCCTGTTTAATGCCCTCTTCTTTCATTATGCGACGGAAAACGTCTCCGTTAGCGTCTTTTCCAAGCATACCAACCATTTCCACGTCGCAACCAAGTCTTGCAACCGCTACGCATTGATTAGCTCCCTTTCCACCTGGAAAAAGGTCTAGAGAATAACCTAAAACAGTTTCTCCTGCTTCAGGGTATTTTTTCATTTTTGCAACATTATCCATTACAAATGAACCGATTACCGTGATTTTTGACATAATCTACACACCTCAATCTATTGCATTACTTTTTTTACTATTTTTTTAACATTTTCCGCCGTAAAGCCAAAATGCTCAAATAGAAGTTCTGCCGCACCGCTTTCGCCAAAGCAATCAATACCGATAACTGCGCCATCTTTAGCATATTTATACCAAGGCATTGAACTACCCGCTTCAACGCAAACAACTTTTCTATCTGCAGGAATTACGCTGTTTTTATATTCTTCGCTTTGCGCTTCAAATATTTCCATACAAGGCATAGAAACAACTGATGTTTGAATGTTTTCTTCAGCTAACTGTTTTTGTGCTTGCATACAAACCTCAACTTCTGATCCAGTTGCAACTAAAACCACCTTTGCATTTTCATTAGCACTTAACACGTAACCGCCCTTTAATGCATCTGTCCCACTATTTGATTGTTGTGCAAGGTTTTGGCGTGATAAAATAATTGCCGTAGGCTTTGTTTCCTTTAACGCACTTTCAAAAGCATATACCGTTTCTTTGCCATCACATGGGCGGAACACATTAATGTTAGGCGTTACTCTTAATGCCGCTAACTGTTCAATAGGCTCATGGGTAGGTCCATCCTCACCAACTCCGATTGAATCGTGTGTAAACACATATATTACAGGCAAATTCATAAGTGCACTCATACGAATTGCACCTTTTACATAATCTGAAAACACAAAAAATGTAGAGCAAATCACTCTTAATCCACCATGTGCTGCTATACCATTACATATCGCACCCATAGCGTGTTCTCTTATACCGAAGTGAATATTTCTTCCAAGCCTGTTTTCAGGTGAAAAATAATCTTCACCAACGATATCAGTTTTTGTTGACGGAGCTAAATCTGCAGATCCTGAAAGCAAGTTAGGCACGTGTTTTGCTATTTTGTTTATAACTTTACCGCCTGAAATTCTTGTTGCTTCGGGCTTAGCAAAATCAAAAATCCCTTCAATTTGCTCAATATTTGCACACTTTCCACTCATAAACGCTTTATACTCGTTATACTCTTTTGGATAAGTGCTAGCATATTTTTCTAAAAGTGTTTTCCACTCTTCTTCTTTTTTTTCTTTTTCTTTATTTAATTTAGCAAAATGTTCTTCAACTTCACTTGCCACTTCAAAAGGCGCTTGACTATAATTTAAGTTTTGTTTTAAAGCCTCTACTTCATCCCATTTTAAAGGTGTACCATGAATTTTTGCACTATTTTCATATAAACTTGCGTAGCCAATTTTTGACTTGCAAATAATAATGGAAGGCTTTTCACCTTCTTCCCTTGCAAGTTTAAGAGCATTGCTTATTTCTTGTAAATCGTTAGCATCTTCAACAGTTAAAACTTGCCAACCTTGCATTTCAAAACGTTTTTCAACATCTTCGCTAAACGCAGTTTTTACACTACCTTCAATACTAATATCGTTTTTATCATATATTAAAATGAGTTTTCCAAGTTTTTGAGTGCCGGCAAAAGAGCATGCTTCATACGAAATGCCTTCTTCAAGACAGCCTTCACCACATAATGCATAAGTATAATGATCTACAACTGGAAATTCAGGCTTATTGAATTTTGCACTTAAATAATTTTCTGCAAGAGCAAAACCAACAGCGTTAGCAATACCTTGTCCAAGTGGACCGGTAGACATATCTACACCTTCTGTTATGCCAAGTTCGGGATGCCCTGGAAGTTTTGATTTAAATTTACGGAAGGTTTTTAGTTCTTCCCTACTTATAGGATAGCCAAACAAATGCAATAATGTATAAAGCATCATTGATCCGTGACCAGCTGAAAGAATAAATCTATCACGGTTTTCCCAAGTGGGGTTAGCACCGTTAATTTTCATCTCTGAAAATAATTGATATGCAATAGGCGCTGCGCCTAAACAAATACCAGGATGCCCACTGTTTGCATTAGTAATACCTTCCGCACTAATTACGCGAATTGTATTTACGCATTTTTCATTAATATTCATGATTACCTCGTTTGAATGAATTATTTGTTTTCTTTTGCAAGCATTGCTCCCAATGCTCCACTATCTTCTTTTGTTAAGCACGCATTCGCGCCTTTATCTAAAATGATACGGTTATCCCCGTTTTCCACGATAATCACTGCAGTCCCCGTCGGAACGCCGTCCACTTTACGCACATTTTCAACGTTTATTCCTTCTTTTACAAAAGCGTCTATTGCGAATTGACCAAAATCATCGTTTCCAACACAACCGCACATAATCACTTCCCCACCAAGTCGAGCAGCTGCAACCGCTTGA
>JAFQBR010000176.1 GCA_017399665.1 Clostridia bacterium
CATTTACCAGTGAAAGATAAACGTAAAAATAAAAAGCGTGAGGTCGTAATCAAGCGAGCTCCTAAAGGTACTAGCATTGAAAAAAGACCACACGAAATTAAAAGACGTGATACTTTCGGTCATTGGGAAATGGACTGCGTATGTGGTAGTACAAAAGCTACTTTACTTGTTCTTACTGAAAGACTTACAAGAAAAGAAATTATAATGCCGATGACTAATCAAAAAAGCGAGAGTGTTATACATTGTCTTAACATCATCGAGCACCAATACGGAAAGAATTTTAAAAAGATTTTCAAGTCTATTACAGTTGATAATGGAAGTGAATTTGCTGACTTTGAAAAATTAGAAAAATCAAAGTATGGAAATAGTAAACGTACATCAGTTTATTATTGCCACCCTTACTGCTCTAGTGAGCGTGGAAGTAATGAACGCTTAAATAGAGAAATTAGACGTCTTATTCCAAAAGGTACTGACTTGTCACAATTTACCCGTGAAGATATACAGCGTGTAGAAAATTGGGTAAATGATTATCCTCGACAAGTACTTGATTTTGCAACGTCAAGCGAAGTATTTAATAGTCATATTAGAGCCATAGCCTAATATGATCATATTTAAATAATTCAAAAAAACAAGATTTTAAGGTCTTGTTCTTTTGTGCTGTTTAAAATCAAGTGTAGTTCATACAATAAAGATTAAAACCCCTTTCGAAAGGGGTTTTAATACTTTTAATAGCTAAATTATATCATTTTTTTCAGCTATTTTTAAAAAAAGTTGCATTTACTCTTGACATTTTCACAAAAAAATATTTTTTATTACAAATGCCTAATATCTTTTGCATTTTAAAAATTAATGTGGTATAGTTATTAGGCAAGAGGTGAAAAAGTGCAGTTTAAAAATGATAAAAGAAGTTTAAAAACAAGAAAAGCAATAAAATTCGCTTTCTTAAAATTATTAAGAACTCGCAATATTTCAGAAATAAATATTACTATGATTGCGAAAAATGCGGATATTAACAGAAACTCTTTTTATACCCATTATAAAAATGTAAGTAATATTTTGGACGATATTAATAACGATATTTATATGTATATTGAAGAGATTTTAGCTAAATATTCTTATTCTCAAATAACAGTTGATCCCTATCCTATTATTTCAGAGTTTTCTAAAGTAGTTGTAAGCAATAAATTTATAACTCAATATTTACTATTTTCAAAATCATCTACCGAACTTGCTAGAAATTTAAAGGATAATATATGCGATAGATTTTATGCTGCATATTTAAAAGAAACTACAAATGCCAATCCTTATATTCGTTACGTTATGGCGTTTATAATTTCTTCTGTTTTTGAAATGTATTATACGTGGATAAGAAACGGTAATGATTTATCTCTTGATGACCTTTCTAAAAAAATGTCAAAGTTGATTTTGGACGGGCTTTCGTCTATTACTTGGTAAAAAATACCGGGGGATTGAAGTCAATCTCTCGGTTGTTTTTTTGTTTAAAATATGATTTAATCGACCTATAGAGGCACTTTACTTGATTTTTATAAGAGGAATTACATGAAATTTACGGAATTTACAATATCAACAACATCCGAAGCTTCTGAGCTAATTGCGGATATTTTATGGCAATATACAACCTATGGCGTCGCGGTTTGCGATTATAAGGACGTTATTGAGCTTATAGAGTTTAGACGTGATACTTTTGATTATATGGAAGAAGAGCTTGAAAATGCGACTTCAAGCGGAGCATTAGTTAAGGCTTACGTTGAGATTGAAGAAAGTAATAGCGTTGCCTTAAGCATAAATGCAGATTTAGAAAGATTAAAAATTAATGCACAAGGTAATATTCAAGTTGGCACGCTAGAAATGACTAGAAGAGTTGTTGACGGTGATGATTGGATTGCTATTTGGAAAAAGCATTTTCGTCCAATAAAATATGGAAAAATTGTAATTTGTCCTAAATGGATAAATTACGAAAAGCAAGAGGGCGAAGAGATAATTTATATTGATTCAAACATGGCTTTTGGAACGGGTGAGCACGAAACGACTTCTATGTGTATTACTTTGCTTGAAAAGTACGTTACCGGGGGAACTAGCGTTTTAGATATTGGTACGGGTAGTGGCGTTTTAGGTATTGCATCTATTAAATTGGGCGCAAAAAATGCGACTATGACCGTTATTGATCAAGTTGCCGTTCTTTCAGCAAAACATAATGCTGAAATAAATGGCGTTAGTGATAAATGTAGCGTATTACGTTCTGATTTATTAAATGGAGTATCAGCGATTGGTGATCTTGCAGTCGCCAACATAACTGCTGAAATTTTAGTAAGGCTTACTCAAGATATTTATACTCAGCTTAAACCTAATGGATATTTAATAATGAGCGGTATTATTCAATCACGCTTGCAGTTTGTAATTGACGAGTTTTCTAAATATGCCTTTGAGTTAGTTGAAACTTGCAAAAAAGGCGAGTGGTATGCAGTAGTAATGAAGCATAATACAATGGATAATAATTAGAAATAAGGAAATTTTATGAAAGCAGTTGTTTTTACTTTAGGTTGTAAAGTAAATAGTAGAGAAAGCGCCTGTTTAATAACGGGATTAAAGGCACGTGGCTATGAAACGTCCGATAAGCTTGGTCCTGCTGATATTTATATAATTAACACCTGCGCAGTAACGGCTGAGGCGGAAAAAAAGTCACGTCAAGCGGTTGCTCGCGCGCTAAAATTTAATAAAGAGGCAAAAATTTTTATTTGCGGATGCGCCTCCCAAAAAAATCCAAACGTTTTTAGAGAAAAGGGGGCTAGGGTTGTAGTTGGCGCAAGGGCAAAAGACAAAATTTTGGATTATTTAGATTGCGAAGGCGTATTTATTGAAGAAAGTGACGAGTACTATGAAAAATATTTTCCCGATAATGGCTTAAAAACTCGTGAATATATTAAAATTCAAGACGGGTGCGATAATTATTGCTCATATTGTATTATTCCCTATTTAAGAGGTCGTTCGCGTTCTAGAAAAATAGAAAAAATCGTTGAAGAAATAAAGTTGTTAAACCCTATAGAAGCGGTAATTACAGGCATAAACGTATCTGCTTTTGATGACGATGGAAAAAGACTTCCTCAACTTATAAGTGCCTTAAAAGAGTTTGATTGTAGATTTAGGTTTGGATCTTTAGAAGTTTGTTCAATAACTAAAGAACTTTTAGAAGAAACCAAGAAATTAAAAGACTTCGCTCCTCATTTTCATCTTTCTCTGCAATCGGGAAGTGATAATGTTCTTAAAGCTATGAATAGACATTATACGGCTGATGAGTTTGCAAGTAAGGTAGATTTGATAAGAAAATTTTACCCCAATGCGGCAATTACTACGGATATAATAGTCGGTTATTCTGCTGAAACTGAAGAAAATTTTGAAGAAACGTTGAATTTTTGTGATCGAATAGCATTTGCAGATATACATTGTTTTCCTTACAGTGTGAGGGAGGGAACTGAAGGCGCAAAGCTTAAAAAAATATCCGATGATATTAAACGAATTCGACTTGAAAAACTGATGGAAAAAAAGAAGGTTCTTAAACAAAAATATGTCAATCAATATATTGGCGCAACTTTGACTTTTATTCCTGAAGAAGAGATTAATGGTTATACAGTTGGATATAGCGAAAATTATATTAGAATTTATATTAAAGGTTGTGTGCCAAGCAGCAAAATTAAGGTGAAAATATTAGAAAATTATCAGGACGGCATGCTAGCGGAAGTGATTGTTTAGGTGCTGATAATCGACTTATAGACCACTTTTTATATTATTTGGAGGAATTTTATGGACTGTTTATTTTGTAAATTTGTTTCAGGTGAAATACCTGTAAATAAGGTGTATGAAGATGCTGATTTTATTGTGATAAGGGATATAAACCCTCAAGCAAAAAATCATTTTTTAGCAATACCTAAAAAGCATTTTAAGCTACTTGCTGATATGACGGAAGATGACCGCAATTTAGTTGGAAGAATTTTAGCAAAGATCCCCACACTTAGCGAATTACTTTCTTTACAAAACGGGTATAGACTGGTAATAAACCAAGGTGACGACGCCGGGCAGACGGTATTTCATTTGCATATCCACATTTTATCCGGTCAAAAAATGGGTTGGCAACCTGCATAAGTAAGAGTAATACACAAATTTACCAAAAAAAAGTGAAAAAAGATAAAAATTAAGTTGACTAATTGCTTTTTGTTTGATATAATCATAAGGCTTTTGAAAAATCTTGTGCCATAGGGCGAAGGAGGGTTGAAGAATGTCCACAGTAAGAGTTGGTGAAAACGAATCTTTAGATAATGCTTTACGTCGTTTTAAAAGAAAATGTTCACGTGATGGTATTATTGGCGATATGCGTCGTAAGGAACATTACGAAAAACCTTCAGTAAGACGTAAAAAGAAAGCAGAAGCTGCAAGAAAAAGAAACATTAAAGGTTAATTTTTACACCCGATATTTTTTTATCGGGTGTTTTTTTGATATAAAGAAAAACCACGCGATAGTCGCGTGGTTCAGTAAAGGTTTACCGATGAGTCTTGAAAATAAAACTCCGATTGTGTATAATGAAAGTATGACCTGCCAGTCAAAAATCAAA
>JAFQBR010000017.1 GCA_017399665.1 Clostridia bacterium
AATTTACTTGGTATATCGTTGCCGTTTGTGCGATTATGGCTTTTGGCCTTGCAATGTTCATTGCCTTTGTTCGTGAACCTAAGTGGGCTAAAGAAATGGAAGAAGAAACAGGCCGTTTAGGTATTGAAGAAAAGGCCGATGAAGAAGCTCAAGTGGAGGGCGGTCAAGGCGTTGCAAACAGAAGACAGTTCTTATCATTAATTTTAATATTAGCTTCAGTTGCTCTATGGTATACAGGTTACAATGCTGCAAGTACAAAATATTCACTTTATGCAACGAACGTGCTTCATAAAGACTATAACACGACCTTGCTTATTGCTCAGGCTGCTGCGGTAATTGCATATATTCCTGCTGGTGCATTATCACAAAAGATTGGTAGAAAGAAGAGTATTTTACTTGGCATAGCCTTTTTAACAGTTGCTTTCTTTGTATGTTCATTCTTTGATGCTCAAACACCTTTATTTGCAATTAACCTTGCATTTGCTTGTGGCGGTATTGGTTGGGCGACAATCAACGTTAACTCATTCCCGATGGTTGTTGAGCTTGCAAAGGGCGGAAACGTTGGTAAATATACAGGTTACTATTATACAGCAAGCATGGCTGCTCAAATTATTACACCTATTTTATCTGGTGCAGTTATGGATCTTTTCGGCAGTATGAGACCACTATTTTATTACAGCGTAATCTTTATTGCTTTATCTTTTGTAACAATGCTATTTGTTAAACACGGTGATGCAATAAAACAGGAAGAAATTCAACAATAATCATAAGAAACACTTAAAACGGCTTTTTTAGCCGTTTTAAGTTTTAAGGTGTAAAATGAAAATAGATACGCACGTTCATTCATCTGGTATTAGCAAATGTAGCAGAATATCGTATGAAGGAATAACGGAAGAAAAACTAAAAGCGGGTTATAATGGCGTAGTTCTTATGAATCACTGTCAGCCATGGTATTACGAGCCAGAAAATTTTGCGGAGTGGATAGAAAGTTTTATTGCAGAATTTCAAAACGCATATAAGTACGGCAAAGAAAGGGGATTTACCTTCTTTTTAGGCATTGAAGTTAGTATAAAAGACCCACGCTGGACTGATTTTTTACTGTTTGGCGTTACTGAAGAGTTTTTAAGAAATGCCCCCGATTTGTGCAGGATTAATCAACAGGAATTGTATGAATATTGCCAAAAATACGGCGTTTTAATGGTTCAAGCTCATCCACAAAGAGAAACTTTTGAGTTTTTAGATCCAAACTATATGGACGGGGTAGAGGTTAACTGTCAGCCACGGGATATTTTTACAAGAAAAACGGTAGAAGAGTTTGCAAAAAAGCATAATTTACTTATAACTGTTGGTACAGATTATCATATACCTTATGATGGGGACGTTGGCGGAATTATTATTCCTGATAATATTGAAAACTCTGTTGAGCTTTGTAATTATTTAAAGCAAACAAATCAAATAGAGGCTTTTATTAAAGATGAAGCAATAATTTATTGTAAATAAACAAAAAGTTGAAGAAGATAAAATCTTTTTCAACTTTTTTTATTTTTGCAAGTATAAATTTTTTAAGTGGAGTCATAATAAGATTACAACATGAATTTGCTTAAAATTTTTAATGATTATAAGTGAATTAAGTATGTTGCTAATATAGCTTTACTAAAACGGGTAATTTTATGTTACTAAGATTATGCTTTTATAATCCGAAACGTTTAATGCTTTTTATATTCAATTAGTTTTAATTGGTTTTAAAAATGTATTTATAAACTTTAAGCGCGGTTCTTTGCGCTTTAGTTTTATAGTAAGGCGCAAAGGACCGTAGTGATTTTTTATAGCTGCGGTCTTTTATTTTAAATAAACAACAAAAGTGCCGATAATCGACTTATATAGGGACTTTTTTTAAATTTTTATTTAATTTTTTCTTCGGTAAAACCGTTTGTGGTAAGCTTAGAAATGTGTGTAAAACCAATTTCTTTAAGTAGGGCTACGCTTTCATTAAAATAGTAACAAACGGTATCTTTATTGTGTGAGTCGGCAGATAAAATAATTTTAGCACCTAATTTTTTAGCCTCACAAAGCAAGAATTTTGCAGGGTATGGAATTGTTCTGTATCCGCGTGAAATAGCACCTGTATTTACTTCTAAAACGTTTGTAATTTTTAAACATTTTCTTAAAGCTTCTATTGCTAATTTTTGGTAAGCAGGGTTATCTTCATCAAATTTTGAAAATTTTGTTATAATATCAAAATGACCAATAATATCGGGCTTGTATTTTTCTATGCAACTTACGATAGCGTCGAAATAGTTTTTCGCAAAGGTTAATTTATCACCATTACAAACTTCCTCAAGATATTCATCCTGTTGGCGAGCAGTATGATCTATGGGGTAGGTTTTTCCGTTATGCTCTAGATAGTGAACAGAACCGATAAGATAATCAAATTTTTCATTTGTGATATTGCTGTATAAATCAGCCTCTGTGCCAAAAAATATTGTTATTTTGTCTTTATAAGCTGTTTTTAATCTTTGAATTTCATTGTAATAATCAAAATAACTTTGCGGAGTTACAACGTTATAACCGGCTGAAAGTTCATAAGTAGTTGAAAAATGGTCTGAAAAACCTATGCTTTCCATATTTTTATCAATGGCACTTAAAACTATTTCCTCTGCAGAATTTTTGCCGTCTGAAAAAGTAGAGTGCTGATGTAAATTGCTAAATTTCAATTTAATGGACTCCCTGTATGTTTTTACTTTAAAATTATATCATTATACTGTGAAAATGTCTACTAAAAAAAATAAATAACTAAAAGTTATTTTTTGCGCGAAAAAGAGTTGATTTTTATTTTTTACAGGTATAAAATATTTAAGGTCAAAAATTAAAGTTGAAGGAGATATAGATTATGACTTATATGTTTCAAGTTATTTTAAGCAAAAATGAAAATGCTTATGCACTTTTCTCTGCTTTAAGAAAAAACGGTATAAAAGGCGTTGTTTTACCTGCTCAAAGCTTAAAATCAGCTCTTTTAGATAATCAAGAAGAACCCGTTCCTGCTTTTACAGGTTTACGCCATATCGTTGAATATTCACACGATATGAACTATCTTGTGTTCTGTATTATTGATGAAAGCAGACTTGAAGAGGTTAAAAATATAGTTCGCAGTGTTACAGATGAAATCAAGCATAAGGTTGGTATTATGTACGCAATGCCACTTGCATTTGTGGAGGGATTAGATAAGTAATGAATACCTTACTTGCATTGGCTCTAG
>JAFQBR010000177.1 GCA_017399665.1 Clostridia bacterium
CTATCAAAAACACAGTAGTTATATCATTTTAAACGCTGCTTTATACGGTGTAACGCATAGAGAAATCGTTTTAGCATCACAAGTTGTTGCCGTTCATAAAAACGACGACTTTGCTATCAGCGAGCTTGTTAGATTTAAAGATTATATTAACGAAACAGACGTTGAAGTTATAAGAAAACTAGGTATTATCTTACGTATTGCAGAAAGCTTAGATAGAAGTATGGCTAGTTCAGTAGTTGGCATTAACTGTGACGTTTTGGGCGATTCAGTTATCATGAAAACTGAACTTGCAGGCGAAGCAACTCTTGAAATTAAGGATGCAATGAATGCTTCTTCTGACTTTAGAAGAATCTTCAAGAAAAATCTTGATATTCTATAAACGATTTTTTAAATTGGCGGTTGATTTCAGTAAATTTGCTACTAAAAAATAATTAAATAAACATTAAAAGAGCATTTAACTCATATATTCTTGTATGAGAAAAGTGCTCTTTATTTTTTGCTCTATTTTATTAACGCTAATAAGTCTTTTATCGGTTATTTTTTTACCAATTAAGAGCGAGGCAAAAGAAAATAAAAAAGATGTTATAGAAATTTGGCATATAGACGGTATGGAAGGCGGAATCGGCTCGCGAATAAACGTTATACAAAAATGCGCAAGTGCTTATATGAAAAGCACAAAATGTGTAATAAGAGTTCTTTCACATACCGTTTATTCTGCGGAAAATAGCTTCCAAAAGGGCGTTTATCCAGACCTTATTTCATATACAAACGGAATAAATTTACCTTATGAAAAATTGCTTTCTTTTAATTATCTTGGTGAAAAGGTCTACTGCGCGAGTTGGTGTGCTGGCGGGTATTTATTAATTCAAAGAAAGGGTGAAACCTCAAAAAGCTTAATAGTTTCACAGCAAGAGTATACAGTACCAATGCTTGCTATTGCTTTATCCGGTGTAAAATTGCCGATAAAAGAGGTCGTTTCATCAGATAAAGCTATATATAGCTTTTATGCAGATAAGTCTTGCGCTTTATTAGGTACTCAGCGTGATCTTTTTCGGCTTGAAAATAAGGGTATAGAAATAGATGCAGAGCCACTTAATGGCTTTAACGATTTATATCAAAAAATAAGCATTTTATGTGAGGAAAAAAAGTATAGCGCTGTAAAGAATTTTTTAAATTATTTTTTAACCTACGTAAAAAGCGAAGGTGCTTTAAAAAACATAGGGATGTTAACTAGCACAGGATATAACGGCAAATTATGTAACGAAAAACTAGCTGTTTACGCACGCTTTTCGCCGGAATATACCACTCAAGCGTTGATAAATCGAGAGCAACTGCAAAAAATTCAAAATCTTGCAATAAATTTTGATAAAGAGCAAGAAAGTATAAAAAACGCTTTAAAACGTTTGAAATAAAGAAATAATTAGTGTAAAATAGGAGAGGAGATGCATATAGAAAGTTATATTGCAAATCTTACAAAGGCAAACGTTGTTTTTAAGGAAGGTGTTAGTCTTGCCAAGTATTGCACTTATGGTACGGGCGGTACTTGTAGAGTTATGGTTTTTCCAAAAAGTCATGAAGAGCTTTTAATTTGTTCAAACACAAGTATTCCGCTTGCAGTAATAGGCTTTGGATCTAACGTGCTTTTTTCTGATTACGGCTTTGATGGTGTTATAGTCAATACTACTCAAATGAATAAAATCGAGCTTCGCGGTTCGCTTGTTGTTGCCCAAAGTGGGGCACTTCTTTCAAAAATAAGGGAATATGCAGAGCTAAACTGCCTTAGTGGGTTGGAATTTACCGAAGGAATACCGGCAACCGTTGGTGGGGCAGTATGTATGAATGCCGGTTGCTTTTCAAAAAGTATTGGCGAATACGTGGTATACGTTACAACTAATAAAGGTGTATACAACAATAATTCTTGTCAATTTGATTACCGAGCAAGTGTTTTTGATAAAAAAGCAGGGGAAATTATTTCTTCTGTTGCGCTTATGCTAAAACCTAGCGAAACGGATATAATTGAAGCCAAAAAGGAAAAGTTTAAGAAATTAAGAAAGAGCAGTCAGCCACACGGTAAAAGTTGCGGTTCGGTTTTTTTAAACGACGGCTATTTTGCCGGCAAGGTCATTGACCAAGCGGGACTTAAGGGATATAGAATTGGCGGAGCTAAGGTATCCGAAAAACACGCGAATTTTATTATTAACGAAGGCGGGGCTTCTGCCGATATTTACAAACTGATAAAATACATAAAAAGCCAAGTTTATTTATACTCCGGTATAAAGCTTAAAGAAGAACTTCGCTTTATAGGAAGATTTGATGATTAATTTTGATTTTCACACCCATACAAAATACAGTCACGGAAAAGGTACTGTTTTAGATAACGCTATAAGTGCGGCGCAAAAGGGTATTTGTGGCATTGGTATAACGGACCACGGCTTTTCACACCCGGCATTCGGCATGAGAAGGCGTAAGCTTGCCGATATGAGAAATGACTGTGATAATGCCCAAAAGCAAACGGGCGTTAAGGTTTTGTTGGGTATTGAATCAAATATTTTAGGTTTAAGCGGAAAAACTGACGTAAAAGAAAAAGATTACGAAAAATTAGATTTATTTCTTGCC
Organism: Clostridia bacterium; assembly: GCA_017399665.1. Next base: position 2,617 of record JAFQBR010000177.1, read on the forward strand.
GGTGTTCACCGCTTTGTTACTTACGATAAAATAAAAGATTATTTTAGGCTTTTCGGTGGCAATTTTATTAATGCAACCTTAAAAACAAAGCCATCGCAATCACTTATTAAGTATACGACGGCTTGTTATATTAACGCTATTAAAAATAATCCGATAGATATTTTAACGCATTTAAACTTTCTTTGCTTTGCAGATAGCTTAGAGGTTGCAAAATGTTTAGCTGATTACGGCACTTATCTTGAAATTAATACTAAAAAAGTTCACCTTAGCGATGAAGAATGGCAAAATATAGTCGATAAAACCTCTGTTAATTTCGTTGTGGACTCAGACGCTCATTCGCCTGATAGAATTGGCGATACTGCCATATATGAAGAGCTTATACAAAGAGTGAATATTCCAGAAAGTAGAATACACAATATCAACGGTAAGCTTCCCACACTTAGATTTGCCGAGTTTAAGGAGAAACTATGAATCTTAACGAAAAAGTTAAATTAGAACTGTGCAAGCTAGGTTACGAGCAGACCTGCTGTAAGGTGGCTTCTCTTTCTGCTTTCGTTAGAACTGCTGGAAGCATTGTTGCAGAAGATAATAAATATGGTTTTTCTGTATCAACAAGCTCTGCTTGCGCTGAATATTATGCTGAAATTACAGAGCATTTATACGGTGCGCGCCCACTGTTTACTATTGGTGGAAAAAGTAGTATTACGGGCTTTTCCGTGCTCGATAGTGATAGCTTGTCTATTTTAATCGATTTAGGTATAATTAAAATTGAAAACAATGGCATTACCGTTGCAATCGAACCTGATGATTATCTTGTAGAAAACGAATGCTGTAAACGCGCTTACGTGCGCGGTGCGTTTTTAGGTGGCGGTTGTCTAACCGTTCCAGACGTAAAGGTAAAAAATGGTAGAACCGGTTATCACTTAGAGTTTGTTTTTTCTAAGTATCTTACCGCGCAACATTTTTCTTCATTGCTTGTTGAAGTTGGCTTTTTTCCAAAACTTATTGAAAGAAAGGGCAATTTTGTAGTTTATTTTAAACAGCACGAGGAAATAAAAGATATTTTAGTTTATATGGGCGCAACCTCTGCAGTGTTTGAATTTTCAGATCTTGTGGTTATGCGTGAAGTAAAAAATAATACCAACCGGGTAACAAACTGTGAAATTTCAAACGTAAATAAACAGGTTGAGGCAAGTTTAAAGCAATGCGCGGCAATAAAAATTATTCAAGATACGATAGGGCTAGAAACCCTTTCGCCAGAGCTTGAAGCTACCGCAAAAGCGCGTATTAAATACAGCGATTATCCTTTAAGTGACCTTGCGGACCATCTTTGCGTTTCAAAAAGCTGTTTAAATCACCGTTTAAGAAAGCTTGTTGCTATAGCAGATAGTATTAAATAATTTTATAAAAACTTATAAAAAAGGCTTTTCACTGTTTTTAGTGAAAAGCCTTGATTTTTTTATTTTTTTGTAAGTTATACACCTAAATAAAGCAAAATTAAAGAAAGAGTATTTTTAATGCCGTCAAAGTGTGTTCTTTCCATTCCGTGTGATGCGTGAACGCCCGTTCCTATTAATGCCCCTGGAATATCATAGCCTGCTGACCACATAGCTCCAATATCAGAACCGTAATAGGGATAAACGTCAATAGCATAGTCAAGATTATTATCTTTTGCAAGCTTAATAAGTTCGCTTGTAAAATCATAATCGTAAGGGCCGTGAGAGTCTTTTGCGCAGATGCTTACTTGATGTTCGTTGCAGTTAAGATCTTTACCAATACAGCCCATATCAACGCAAAGCATTTTTATTATATTGTTTGGAATATAGCTTGCACCGTGTCCAACCTCTTCGTACATTGTAACAAGCATTTTTACAGTATATTCTGGTGTAATATTATAATCTTTAAAGATTTTAAGTAGGGTAATAAATGCAACAACGCTTGCTTTATCATCAATAAAACGTGATTTTAAATAGCCAGAGGGGGTAACTGTTGTTTTAGGGTCTAAAGCGATATAATCACCTGTTTGAATGCCTAATTTTTGAATATCGGTCGCGTTTTTTACCACTTCGTCAAGGCGTACGTACATACTGTCTTCCGTGCGTGAAATACTGTCGCTATCTGCATAGACGTGCTTAGAAGGATTTACGGATAAAAACGTACCGCTGTATTTTTTGCCATCGCGTGTTATAACAGAACAATATTCTCCGTCAAAGGTTGTAAGAATGGGCGAGCCGATTTTTGTAAAATTAATTTTTGCGCCCGATATGCTTCTAACCATTGCGCCCAAAGTGTCTGCGTGGGCAGAAAGACCTAATGCCTCTTCTTTTTTGCCCTTAACAGTAATAATAAAGCAACCTTTGTTGGTGCGTTCAAATTGCGCGCCCAATTGCGTTGCATATTCTTTAAGTACGCTTTCAATTTCGCGATAGTAGCCTGTTGGGCTTGGCGTATTAAAAATTTTAAGTGCTGTTTCAAAATAGAAATCTTTATATTTACAAACGTCTATTTTCATAATCATTCTCCAAAATTCTATTAGTTTAATTATAATAAAATAGTAGTTGGATGTCAACTTAATTAAGTTGCAATGAATATATTTACTATCAAAAGTTAAAACTTGCGGTAAATTTACTTTACAAAAGTTTATAATTTATGGTAAAATTACCGTTAAGAGGTATATTATGAACGAAACTATTCAGTTATTAAAACAGGCAAGAAAAAAACAAGGCATAACTTTAAAACAGCTGTCGGAAAAATCAGGTGTTTCACTTGGTACTGTAAATAAGCTTTTTTCAGGTGGAATAGCAAGTGTAAAAGTGTCTACCGCTAAAAAGTTGGCTGACGCTATGGGGGTTTCTATCGGTGGTGTGGAAGGCAGTCAGCAAAAAGAGTTTAAAGCTGTCGAAACACACGGATTTGTTAAGTGCGCGGCTGTTACCAATGACGTAAAAGTTGTAAACCCCATTTTTAACGGCGAAAAAACTGTTGAATTAGTTAAAAAACTTGCCAAAAAAGGCGTAAGCTTAGCCGTTTTTCCTGAATTAAATATTTCATCTTATACAGCTGGGGATTTAATAACGCAGGATTTAATGATTAAAGGTTGCGAAAAGGCAATTCAAAAAATAGCAAACGAAACAAAACATTTGGAAATTTTGTTTTTCGTTGGTGCTCCATTCAGGGTGTTTAGTAGATTATACAACTGTGCTTTTGCAATTTGCAAAGGTGAAGTTTTGGCTATTATTCCCAAGAAAAATTTACCTAATTATAATGAATTTGCAGAAAGAAGGCACTTTTGTGAACCAGAAGACAGCGTTTGTACAGTTGATTTTTTAGGTAAAGAAGTTCCTTTTGGGTATAATATAATTTTACAAAACAGTTTAATGAAGGAAATGAAGGTGGCTTGCGAAATTTGCGAAGATTTATGGGTTCCTGATTCACCGTCCGTTTCTCACGCTTTAAACGGTGCTACCATTATTGTAAACCTTTCAACCAGTAATGAATCTGCAAGTAAAGAAAATTATAGGCGCGCAATGGTAAATATGCACGCATCTAAGTGCTTGGTTGCCTATTTATATTCTTCATCAGGTAGGGGCGAAAGTACAACGGACGTTGTTTTTGGCGGTCATGATATTATAAGTGAAGCAGGTAGATTAATTGCTGAAAGTAAGCCGTTCGAGGATGGTATTGCAATAGGCGATATAGATTGTTCTTTTTTAGAATTTGAAAGAAGTAAAAAATTCAAGCACCATAAACCCAAAACTGAATATAAGATTGTTAATTTTGCGCTTGAAATTACTAATTTTAAACTTGAAAGAGTATTTTCAAAAACACCTTTTGTCCCCGAGGATTTATCAGTTAGGGCAGAGCGCTGTGATATGATATTAAATATTCAAGCACATGCTTTAATGCAAAGGATGCAACATATAAATGCAAAAAAACTTGTGCTCGGTGTTTCAGGTGGGCTTGATAGCACTCTTGCAATGCTTGTTTGCGAAAAGGCTCTTAAGCTTGCAGGCAGAAAAAGTACTGACTTAATAGCTATTACTATGCCTTGTTTTGGCACAAGTAAGCGCACTTATAACAATGCAATAGCACTTTCAAGGGAATTAAAGTGTACTTTTGTTGAAATCGATATAAAAGAAAGTGTGTTAAAACACTTTGAAGCAATAGGGCATGACCCAACTGTTGCAGACGTGGTTTACGAAAATTCACAGGCTCGCGAAAGAACTCAGGTTCTTATGGATTATTCAAATAAAGTTGGTGGAATAGTTGTTGGCACGGGTGATATGTCTGAACTTGCTTTAGGTTGGGCAACCTATAACGGTGATCATATGTCTATGTACAGCGTTAACGCCTCTGTTCCCAAAACAATGGTTAGGGCGTTAGTTGAACACGAGGGAATAAAGCGTGGCGGTGCAATCGGCGCAATTCTTATGGATATAGCTGATACGCCAATAAGTCCCGAGCTTATGCCTGCTGATAACGGCAAACAAACACAGCCTACGGAAGATTTTGTTGGACCTTACGAACTCAACGATTTCTATTTGTATTATTTGATAAAGCATGGTTTTGCTCCTTCTAAGGTGTTCTATATTGCACGCCATGCCTTTGCGAAGAAGTATGAAGACAAGGTTATTTATAAGTGGTTGCGCTCTTTTGTAAGAAGATTTTTCACTCAACAATTTAAACGTTCTTGCCAACCGGATGGGGTAAAAACAGGGGCGTTATCACTTTCGCCACGCGCTGATTGGAGAATGCCAAGTGATGCTTCTTACGACTTATGGATGGCAGATTTAGATGAATTGCAGAAGAAATATAATCTTGAATAAGTTATTGAATATGCCGATAATCGACCTATAGCCTAACTTTTTTTAAAAATATCACTAAAAGTTAACAAAAAACAAAAAACTCTGCCAATAAGCAGAGTTTTTTTAATTAAATTATTCTTTGCCTATATCTCTAACAATTTTTGCCGTCTTAGAAAAGCGTTTAACTGAAGCAAATGCTTTTTCACATTGTTCTCTAGTGTTATAGCCTTCGCCAATGCAAAGCAATCTTTTTGCTGTAGAGAAGATTTTAAAAACAAAGTTGCCGTTTTTGTCAAGATTAATAGCGTAATTTTCCATTTCTATATTTTTCTTTAATGTATCAATTCCGCTTTTAATACCACTTAAAGAAGAGTAACTTTCAGTTCTAAGCATAATTTCGCCGTTGGAAGCTTTAAGGTCTGCAAAAAATCTTCCGTCATCTTCATATATAACCCATTTGCCTGTATATTTTAGTGTGGCGGGTTCGCTATCAGTTTGCTTTTCATCTTGTTTGGAATTTTCAGCAATAGCAACTTCGTTAACGTCGGCGGGCTCATCAAAGTCTGCAAGTGGTATTTCTTTAGTATCAGTATTATCACTATCGGCATTGACTGCAGATTTAATAATTCTATTATCTTCTTCCTGAACTTCTTTCTCACTCCTATTTTCTATTGTAAGATTATCGGGGGCTAAGTTGTAATCAGGCATATTTGAATTATAATTAATTTCTTCGTCAGGAATTTCTCTTTCAGTTTGCAACTCGTTTAAATTTATTGCTTTACTTTTCTTGTAAAAAAATACAATTAGTGCTATAATTACTATGCAAACTGCTAAACTAAAGAGCAAGACGAGAGTAAACGTTTTATTATTTTTTAAATAGTCAATAATAAGTTGCATTTTTAACCTCTATTAGTAGTGTATAATCGATTTTGTTATATTTTAATATAAATTTAATTTAAAGTCAAACAATTTTGTCAAAATTTGAAATAAGTGGGGTATTTATGAAGTATTCTGTTGCAATAATTGGCGGTGGGTTTTCCGGAATGTGCGCAGGCGTAAAGCTTGGCGCAGTTTTGGGTAGCAAATTATTGATTTTAGAAGGCAATAAAAGGGTCGGCAAAAAAATTATTGCTACAGGAAACGGACAGGGTAATATAACTAATACTTTAATGAGCGAAAAATATTATCACGGCGATGTAAATTTAGTAAAAACCGCCCTTGATAGATATTCAAATACCCATTTGATTAGTTTTTTTGAAGAGCTTGGTCTTATAACTGACGTGCACAATGGCAAAGTTTATCCCGCATCTTTTGTAGCAGGTTCAATAACTGACGTTTTGCGTTTTGAACTTGAACGCTTAAACGTTAGTGTAAAGACAGAATGTTACGTAACAAAAATTGTAAAAGAGGGTGGTTTTAAAATCACTTGTGAAAATGGCGAAGTATATTTTGCAGAAAAGGTTATTTGTGCCTTTGGTGGTAAAAGTGGCGCAGGTTTTTTAACTGATGGCAGAAGCTATAAATTACTTACAAATCTTAATCACACCTTAACGGAACTTTCACCTTCGCTTGTTCAGCTTAAGTGCGAAAAAGAAAAAATTAAAGGACTAAAAGGTATTAAATTAGACGCAAAAGTTGGGCTATATGGCGATAAACGGCATATTGCGACCTTTAATGGGGATATATTGTTTACAGATTATGGCATTAGCGGAAATGCTGTATTTTCACTTTCTGCTTATCTTAAAGGTGTTAAAAATCCAACTGTTGAAATAGAGTTTTTGCCTAATTTTACACGTGAATTTTTAGCTGAAAAGTTAAGCGTCAAGTGCAAAAATAAAATGGAATGGGAAAAATTATTGGTTTCATTCTTACCTTCACGCTTAGCACTTTCAGTTTTAAAAGTTTGCTCTATATCTCATGCGGAAATTGCAAAACAGCATGAAATTGAAAAAGTAGTAAATTGTATTAAAAGTTTTACATTAAAAATTGAAGGCACGTCAAGTTTTGATAATTCACAAGTTACTGCAGGTGGAATAAATACCAAAGAAATACACTATTCTAGTTTAGAAAGCAAGATTGTTCCTAATTTATACATAATTGGCGAAACACTTGATGTCGACGGTGACTGCGGTGGATACAATTTGCAGTGGGCGTTTACAAGCGCAATGATTGCTTCGGAGGATATTTTAAGTGAAGAGAGTTAATGCCGTAAAGCTTTATATTGGCGAAGATGAAAGCTTGCTTAAAATGCGTGTTGCAAAAATTGCAAAGGTAAAACCGCAAGACATAAAATACTTTAAAATTGTTAAAAAATCTTTAGATGCCAGAGATAAAAATAATATATTTTTTACCTACAATATTGATTACTCTTTATCACAAGAAGTGCCCCTAGAGCGCGATTATCAACAAGTTCATGGTGAAGTTACGGTTGTCGGTAGCGGACCGTGCGGGCTTTTTTGTGCGCTTTACTTAGCTAGAAGCGGA
>JAFQBR010000178.1 GCA_017399665.1 Clostridia bacterium
GTGATTTTCCATCTATGCCACTCCGTGGGATCATAATCAGAGACAATTGTATGTCTACCCGCCACGTGAGAAAGATGTTTAACACCGTGAGACCATGCTGTGTGAGAATAAGTATAAAGCTCATTTGTCTCTTTATCATATCCAAGGCGAATATCAGTTGCGCCAATATCTATGCGCATAACGTTGGCATTAGACGCCCATTCATTACCTGCGCGCATTTTCCATTGAATACCGTTACTAACTTTTACGTAATTTGATGCAGTTAACTTAATAGGCATTGATTCAATGGGGTAATTTGTGCCGTAGGTAGATGATCTTACTTCAAGACCTTCACCTGAAAACAAATCTTCAAGTCCATTAAAATGAACTATGTCATAAACGTTTGTTTCTTCTTCAAAAACAGGCTTATTTTTACAAGAAGCAAGATTTACATTAACACCTGTTTCATTTATTATGTTGATTTCGTGATAATCAGCACTTAAAACTTGTGAATCAGCAACCTTAATAATTTGTTTATCATCAATATAAACTCTTAAAGAATAAATATCATCATCTTGCTCGACTGTAAAAGTTCGTGCAATTTTTATTTCATGGAAATTATTTGCGTTAAAATTCTCCGTAGAAGAAACTGCAATCGCTTCCGTTGAAGATAATGCGTTAAACACTGAAATGGTTAACACGTTACTATTGAGCGCAAAATTAATTATATTGGCACCGAATTCAATGTTAAAGTTACCGTTTTGTTCCCATTCTTCCGCGTATTTCATTTTAAAAGAAATACCACTGGGTTCTTTTAATAATTTTTCTAACCAAGAACGCTTGAAGATATTCTTACCGCTTTCAAATGAAATGCCTTCTTCATTAAAGAATTCAGTAGTGCTGAAATATTCAGCTATATCCATTACACTTTCATCGTAATATTCAAGTTCAACTGTTCCGTTAGGCTTAAACGTTGCTTGAATATTAACGTATTCTGTTGTTTTAGTAAAGGTATATACGTTTGACGTAAAGGATACGTCTACACCGTTAACCGTTAATTTTGCTAAAGTATATCCATCATTAGGAGTTGCAGTAACAGTAACAATTTCGCCATTTAGGGTATAATCTAATTTACCTTTACCAACAACTGAAGTAAGAACACCATCAGTATCAGTCATTTCTTTAAGAACTTTACCAAATCTTTGACCTAAAGTTACCGCATCTTCACAAGAAAAGTGATATTGGTCTGCTCCATTAACGCTACCATCTGGGTTAACGATAATAAGATCTGCTGTTTCTACAGTTTCAACGCCAGGTAATTTATTGGCAACTGCTTGCTGAGCCTCGTTAAATGCTGGAACAAGCGGATTATTGTACTGAGAAAAAGATGTTGGAATTTTACCAATTACAAAAGGCATCACAAAAAGACCTTGATCACCGGTAATTCCAGCAAGGTCAACACGAATATCGTTAATAAAAGTTTCTAATAATTCTTGATACTCATTAGGATAAGCTATATCATCACACCCCTGCATCCAGGCCATACCTTTTACAATTGGGTTGTAACCATTAGCTTTTAATTGATTATATACAGTTTTAAAATTCTCAACAAAATTATAATACTGTAAGCCAGTGGGATCACCATTATTTGGAGTGTAGCCTTCTCCCCAAAGAGATCTTGGTTGCCAGTTTCCGTATGAGTCACTGCCACTTGTAGCTAAATCACGTAAAGATGTTCCACCCGCTGCAGATTTAAAAATAAATGCTGGATTATCCTTTGTATAAGAAGAATTTAATTCTTTTGCTATACCGTATTCAGGTCCAATACGATCGTTAGATCTACCATAACCAGCCTTAACTTCCCAATAATAGTCTGCAAAAGAATCAACGTTACTACTCGAAGCAACGTTAGTATGACGGCTTAAATCCGTTTCTCCTGCGTATCCTACGTTTGAAAAGGTTTCAGTTAAAGTTCCATTATGGTAAGAATAACCAGCTGCGTTACTTTGCCCCGCAATAAGATACATGTCAATATCTTTTAATTCACTGGCAAAGCTAGTTTTAGGCATACCAAACTCAAAAGCCATTACTAAAGAGAACGCACAAGCAATGCTTAAAACCATAGCTAAAAAACGCTTTTTCATTATTATATACTCCTCCACGCCTTAAAAAATAAGACGTTAGTTAATTTTCAAAATTAGTATATTTAGTAAGGTAAAGTTTCCCCGCCAATCTCAAAATCTTCTGGAGGGGTTGAGTCATCAGTATCGCTTGAATCATTTGAAGAATTTTGATTATCCCACCAGTTTTCTTCGTTTTCATTTTCGAAATCACCAAGTTCATAGTCAGGATTTACTGAACTTGAATCATTAAAACTACTGTCTTGATCTTCTACACTTGAAGAAGATGAAGAATCTGCTTCTTCATTTGAGCCTGAACCTTGAACGTCAACTATACTTGAATTACTAGAAGAACTTTCTTGCTGTTCTTTCCTGCAAGCAAATAGCGCCAAAATTGTACAAATAGACAATATTATGATTAATAAACGTTTATACATACCACACACACTCCTTTAAATAAGGATTTTGCAAATATTTATTTGCATTATATCGACTTTAAAAAGCCAAGTGAAAATTTAACAATAATTCTACTGCGATACCCCAAGCAGGGGTATCGCAATATTTTATTGTTTAGGAAAATTGAAAATTATTCGCTTCAAAAAATGCAAAGTAATGATTGTAAATTATAACCACCAAGCATCAGCATTTTCGAATTCATTTTCTTCAAGAATTGCAGATTTCTTTAATGCTACACCGCTTACAGTAATAGCAATATTTTCTTTAACATCTTCAATAACGTATCTACCTTCTGGATTTGCAGTAACTTCTACGCCGTTAACCAAAACCTTGAAATCAGCACCCTTTTCGTAACCGCTTTCCAATTCAATCATGAATGAATAATCATCAAAGTAAAGGACGCTTGATTCTACATTTAAAACGTGCTCACCGGCAAAGGTTACGTTTAATGCAATTCTTTCAACGCCAACAACAACTACTGAAATTGCTTCCTTAACATTTGAAATAACAACTTTACCATTAGCATCAAGTTCCACAGCTTCCCCGTTTACTTTTACGGCAAAGCCAGCACCAAACTTGTAACCTTCTTTAATAGTTAGTGTAAATTCATAATTTTCACCATAATATACGCTTTCTGCACCGCTTACTTTGTATGCTTCAGTTTCAGAAGGTAAAGTTATAGCAAATGAAATTCTTTGAACACCTTCAACTGTAACTGTCATTGCGCCAGTAACATTTTCGATTACAACTTTTCCATCTTCACCAACGGTTACAACTTCTCCATTAACTTTAACAGCATAATTAGAAGTTTTTTCATATCCTTCTTGAATTGCCACTACAAACTCATAATTATTACCGTGTAATACATTTGCAGCACCAGTTAATGTTGCGCCTTCACAAGCGGATAAGGTAACTTTATAACCAAGAAGTTCTGCACCTTCAACCGTAATACTTAAAGCGCCTTTAACTTCGGCAATTATAAGCTTACCTTCGGCATTAAGTGCTACTGTTTCACCATTTACTTTTACAGCAAAATTTACACCAGGTTCATAACCAGTTTTTAACTCAACTGCAAATTCAGCCTTTTCACCATGGGTTACCTTAGAAGGTCCAGAAATTTCAACACCTTCACAAGCAGATACAGTCATATTGTAAACTTTAAGTTTAGCACCCATTGCATAGATATATAATTGTTCAGAAACGTTCTCGATTGTTACTTGGCCTTCAGCATCAACCATAGATTCTTGATTATTTACAAGAACTTTAAGGTTATCAGCCTCGTAACCTTCAGCAAATGAAACGTTAAAAGTATAATTTTCACCATAAGCCACAGTTGACTCACCTTGAACAACGATACCGTCTTCTGCAGACATATGAACTGGTAAACCTAACTTTTCAATACCAGAAACAGTAATAGAAAAATCCGTATTTCCAGCAGTTATTATTCCAGTTCCATCATCATATAACTTAACTGTCTCTTCATTAACTTTTACTTCAAAATTAGCGCCTTTTACATATCCTTCACTGATTATTACTTGGAAAGAATATTCATTACCGCATTCAGTTTCTTCAGCACCTACGAAAGTATACCCTTCACCAGAAGGAATAGAAACTTTTATAAAACGGCCTGCATCAATATCTGTACATGCTGAAATTGTAAATAATAAAATAAAGGTTAAGAAAAGAGTGGATAAAATTTTAGTGATTTTTTTCATTATTCCATCCCCCTTCAATTATTACGCGTTAACAGCTCCAACAGCTGCAACTAAATCGTATTCTTCTTGGGTTAAATAATGATATTTTGTTTCACCGTTAACTATAATTGCATTTTGATAAATACCTTCTGCGCTATCTCTATAATCAGCAGCCGCTGCATCTGCTACAAAATCTACACTTCTACCAAATTCATCCATAGAAACTTCTTCTGTGTAATATTTAACACCATTTAGTTCTACGTATGCTTGACAAGTGAATTTTCTTGCATAGCTTGCTTCTTGTATATTTGATTGAATAATGCTATATTCGTAAGGATTATATACGCCATCGCTTATATTCTTAACGTCCTTTTCAACAGTTGCGCCATTATCTGCAGTTAGTTTGTAGCCAAACTTAATACCGCCAAAATAATAACCTATGTTACCTAAATCTTCTGCCTTTACGTTCCACTTAAGTGAAATTTCTAAAGGTAAATAAGCGCCATCAACAAATCTTTGACGGAATCTAATAGAAGCTTTTTTATCAGCAGATAATTTCATAGTTAAAGCGTTGAAGGTAGCTGATTCATGTAAATTTGAAAGAACTGTTCCGTTTGCAACGAAATCACCTTCTTCATATTGAGCAGCGCCCTTACTCCA
>JAFQBR010000179.1 GCA_017399665.1 Clostridia bacterium
ATCTCGTGCCTATGATAACAGGAGAAATAAAAAGATTTTTGCGCGATGATGGAATAATTAAAGTTTCTAGAATTATAAAAATGCAAAGATTGCAAGTTACACGTTTTATTGAAGAATATAAGGATAAAAACGCTGGGGAGTCGCCAACGGTTTCGCAAGTGTGTGAAGCACTTAATATGGAAGAAGGTGATGTGATAACCGCGCTTAATTGTGCAAAAATGCCACTTTCTTTGTATGAAAAACAAGATGATGATGAATCTGGAATAGAGCTTATTGATAAGCTTGGAGATGAAACACAGGAAGAAAAAATGATAAATAAAATTATGATAAAAACAATTATTGAGCAATTACCTGTGCGAGAGCGAAAAATTATACTTTTAAGATTTTTTCGCGATAAAACTCAAACGGAAACAGCTAAAGAGCTTGGTATTTCGCAAGTACAGGTATCTAGATTAGAAAGCAAAATAATTAAGCAATTAAAAAATAAAATAGAGCAAAATTAAATTAAGGGTGCAAATTTGCGCCCTTAAAATTATTTAGTATGCTTTTAAAATATTATTCTTGATTTATTGCTTTTTAAGTTTAAATTTCTTGACAAATTTATTGGCTAGTAGTAAAATATTAGCAGTCAATAAGCGCGAGTGCTAATTTTTGAGGTGAAAAAATGAAACAGTTTAAATCTGAATCAAAAAAAGTATTGGATTTAATGATTAACTCTATTTACACAAATAAAGAAATTTTTTTACGCGAGCTTTTATCTAATGCAAGTGATGCAATAGATAAGCTTTATTATAAAAGCTTACAGTTAGGAACAACGGGGCTTTCTCGTTCGGATTTTGCTATAACTATTACAGTTGATAATGAAAATCGCACATTAACAGTTAGTGATAACGGTATTGGAATGGATGCAAAAGAGCTTGAAAACAATCTTGGTACGATTGCAAAAAGCGGTTCGCAAGATTTTAAAAGCAAAAACGATTTAAAAGAAGAAGATATCAATATAATCGGTCAATTTGGTGTTGGGTTTTATTCAGGCTTTATGGTTAGCGATAGCATTGAAGTAATTAGTAAGCCGTACGGTCAAGAAATTGCTAATAAGTGGCATTCTAACGGCGCAGAGGGCTATGAAATTGAAGAATGCGTAAAGGTTGGACAGGGCACTGACGTTGTCTTACACCTTAAAAATGACGAAGAATATAATAAGTTCTTAGAAGAATATACCTTAAAATCCCTTGTTAAAAAATATAGCAATTACATCTCTTATCCCATAAAAATGCTTTGTACAAAGTACAATTACGACGTTGCAGAGGACGCTGAACCCGAAAAAACAACTCAACTTGAAACACTTAACAGCATGGTTCCTTTATGGAAAAAGAATAAATCTGAAATTACTGATGAAGAATACAATACGCTTTTTAAAGAAATGTTTTTTGAAAGCGAAAATCCATTTGCGCGTTTACATTTTTCAGTTGAAGGGTTAGTTGATTTTAAAGCTTTATTGTATATTCCTGCAAAAGCACCATATAATTATTACTCTAAAGAATATGAAAAAGGCTTGAAATTGTATACTAATGGAGTAATGATTACCGAAAAGTGTAAAGACTTACTGCCTGATTATTTTAGTTTTGTTAAAGGAATAGTTGATACGGATATTCAGCTGAATCTTTCAAGGGAAACTGTTCAACAGTCAAAAAGCTTAAAAACAATTGCAACCAATATTGAAAAGAAAATAAAACAAGAGCTTGAAAAAATGCTTGCAGAAAAACGTGAGGATTATGAAAAGTTCTTCAAAAGTTTTGGATTGCAGCTAAAATTCGGTATTTATAGCTCTTACGGTATGAATAAAGAGCTTCTTCAAGATTTGCTACTTTATTATTCTGTAAAGCAAGATAAAATGATTACTTTGCAAGAATATATTAATTCTATGTGCGAAGATCAAAAATTTATTTATTATGCAACAAGTAATAGCATTGAAAGCATAAAATTAATGCCTCAGCTTGATAAAGTAATTGAAAAAGGCTACGACGTTTTATGTATGACTGACGACGTTGATGAATTTGCTTTAAGATTTATTTCGGAATATAAAGAAAAGGCGTTTAAAAGCGTTTCCGGTGGAGATTTGGGTATTGATGACGAAGAATTCGTTGAAAGCGATTTAGAGCTTGCGGCTTTAATTAGAGAATCACTTGGAGATAAAGTTGAAAAGGTACGTATTTCTAACAGAATAAAAAATCATCCGGTATGTTTTACTACCGAAGGTGAGATTTCGCTTGAAATGGAAAAGGTTTTAAATTCAATGCGTGGAAATGAAATGCCAATAAAGGCAAAACGCGTGCTTGAAATTAATTGCGAAAGCGAATTATGTAAAAAGCTTCGTTTAGTTAATTCCGCTCAGCCTGAGGAGATTAAGACTTACGCAGAAGTTATTTTTGGACTTGCTGAAATAATAGAGGGGATATGTAGTGATAAGCCAACGGAATTAGTTGACAAAATTTGTAATTTAATTTCAAAATAAATAAAGGAGCAGCCTATTGGTTGCTCTTTTACTTTTTTATAATTGAAATTATTTGATTAATGAAGACAGGGGTAATTTTTCCAAAAAAAGTTATTTTATATTTATAATGTGGTAGCTTATTAAAAACAAATTCAATTTTTTTGCGTTTACAAACATCACGTATTTCACTTATTTTTACTAGTTTGTTTGGGTAAAGAATATTTAAAGATATTGCGTCAATTTCAATATTTGAAATAACTTTTTTGCTTTTGATAAAACAGCTATTATTAAGGTAATAAATCTTTTGCGGCACAACTTTGTCTAACATAAAAATATTTAAAATATTAGATAAATACTTATATTTTGAAATATTTTTTATGTTTTTTAATATTTGATATTTTTCAATTTTATCAAAATAAAATCCAAAAGTTTTTTCGTAACTAACTTTAGTAAATTGATTATAATTAAAAGTGTTTGCAATATAAAGTGGTGTGTTCCTTTTGATAATTGGTGGCAAGGCTTCAGCCTTATATACTTCTGCGCCACCTTTTACAATTGAGGCAAGAGTTCCATAGCTTAGGCTTTTTAAAGTGCCGGCTTGTTTATAAAATTTATTATCAATTTCTAAAACCCCATTTACGTCTGTATAGTTCTCGTAGGCGCTAGCATTTATTAAGTTTGCTAAAATTGCGCCGGTAGTATCGCTTCCCCCTCGGCCCAACAGGGCAACTTTTCCGTTAAAGCTAGAACAGTAAAAGCCAGGAATAATAACACCGCTGTTAAAATCAATGTTAAGTAATTTTTGTTTTGTTTTTAAGTAATCTATACTTCCGTTTTGTTTAAGATAAATTAATTCGCTCGCATCTACAAAGTTTTTATTCAAATATATGCTAAGCATTTTTGCAGTATAATATTCACCACGGCTAATAATAAATTCCAAATTTTTATTATAATATATTTTTTCTTCAAATTCATCAAAATTAAAGATTTTTTCGGGCTTTTTTAAATTTAGCTTATATGCTATTTCAAAAAAGCGTTTTTTTATTTTTATAACTAAATTTCTTTTTTTAGTTTGATCTTGAGTTTTTGTAAGTTTAATTAGCATATCGGTAATTTTTTCATCCTCATTAAAACGTTTACCGATTGCGGATACAACGATTATTTTTCGTTTGGAATTATTTTCAACAATTTCTTTTATTCTATTAATGCCTTCAATTTTTGCTAACGAGCTTCCACCAAATTTACATACTATCATTTTTTATAATTTCTTCCATTATCTTATATGCGTTATAGGCAGCTCCACGCCTTAGATTATCACCGCAAACGTACAATAGCAGGGTGGTATCGTCGAA
>JAFQBR010000180.1 GCA_017399665.1 Clostridia bacterium
GTGTTGTTTCTCCTTGCCTGATAGTCGTTTGCGTTGGATACGGAGCTAACCTCCTTATAAATACCCATAGAGGGTATCCAAACCTCTATGTCGTAAGTCCTTGCCATAGAAGCAGAGCAGTCGCCCGCCGCAAGCTTGGAAAGACGGAAATGTAAGCCTAGCTTATCCATTAATGAACAAGCCTTGCCAACCAACTCGTCAAAAGCTTCCCTAGATTTTTCCGGGTGAGCGTATTGAACCATTTCTAC
This sequence comes from Clostridia bacterium, assembly GCA_017399665.1. The sequence continues at coordinate 249 of JAFQBR010000180.1, forward strand.
CTTATTAAACTGATGTCCCCTAATCATACCGCGCTCTTCAGCCCTTGCGCTACCTGCTTCTTTGCGGTAGCAGGGTGTATATGCAAAGAACTTCATGGGAAGTTTAGCCTCGTCAACTATTTCGCCTGCATACATATTAACAAGAGCGGTTTCTGCTGTGGGAAGCATAAATTTGCCCTTCTTTCTATCGCCCTCTTCGCTTTCAATCCAGAAAACTTCATCTGTAAATTTGGGAAATTGACCTGCGCCAAAGCCAGCATTATATCCTAGCATGTGCGGGGGTAAAATAAATTCGTATCCGTCGTTTAGGTGTTCGCTAATAAAGAAGTTTAAAAGCGCCCATTCAAGTCTAGCACCGTCACCGCGGTAAAGCCAATGTCCACCGCCTGAAAGTTTAACGCCTCTTTCGTAGTCGATAAGGTTTAAAGCAGTGCAAAGGTCAACGTGGTTTTTAGCTTCAAAATCAAAGTTGGGCTTTTCGCCGTACACTTTAACAACTTGGTTGTTTTCCTTTTCGCCGGCAAGTAAGTCTTCGTCGGGAAGGTTGGGTAGGCGAGAAACAAAGTCGAATATGCTTTCGTTAACAACGTTTAATCTTGCATCCATTTCAGCGATTTTTTCGCCAAGCTTTTTCATGTTAGCAAAGATAGGCGTAACGTCTTCGCCAGCCTTTTTAAGGCGGGGAATATCGGCAGAAACTTTGTTTCTTTCAGCTTTCATTTTTTCAACGGAAAGAATAATATCCTTTCTTTCAGCGTCTAAAGCAAGAAGCTCTGTAAAATCAACGTCGTGCCCTTTTTTTGCAAGGCGCGCTTTAATAAGTTCGGGATTTTCAATAATCTTTTTTAAGTCCAACATAAATAATACCTTTTGTCAAGCGAGGCTGTCGCTTGTGCTAATATTGTCGTTTTTCTTTAAGTATAGCCTATTTTTACAAAATATGCAATAAAAAAGTGGGTAATAAACTTAAAGTTCGTTAAAAATAATTGCAAAAGTAGGCGCAATATGTTAAAATGTTATACTGTAATAATATTATTATAATGGGCGAAAAGGCGATTTAAACTTTTGCTCAGGAGAATATATGAAGATTTATAACACACTTACGGGCAACAAACAGGAATTTGTGCCACTTAACGGAAACAAGGTAAATATGTATGCTTGCGGTATTACCGTTTCAGGCGAGGCGCACATTGGCCACGCTTATCAAGCGCTTATTTACGACATCATGCGCAAGTACTTGGTTAAAAAGGGTTACGATGTGACCTATGCAAGAAACTATACCGACGTAGACGATAAGATTATTGCAAAGTCTAACGAAACGGGCATTCCTGCAGACGAGTATGCTAAGGAAATGATTAAGAAAATAGATAAAGAAATGGCAAGGCTTCACGTTGGCGACCCCGATATTTGGCTTAAGGCAACGCAAAGCATTGAAGATATAATTGCTTTCGTTTCTACTCTTATCGAAAAGGGGCACGCATATCCAACTCAAAAAGGGGACGTTTATTTCTCTGTTGAAAGCTTCCCAGACTACGGCAAGCTTTCGCATAGAAATCTAGAAGACGCTATGAACGGCGTAAGAATAGATAACGACGAAGAAAAGAAAAACCCCTTAGATTTCGCTTTATGGAAATCAGCTAAGGAAGGCGAGCCCTATTGGCAATCACCTTGGGGTAAGGGCAGACCTGGTTGGCATATTGAATGTTCAACCATGAATAAAAAGGCGTTTGGCGACTGTATTGATATTCACGGTGGCGGTAGAGATTTAATTTTCCCCCATCACGAAAACGAAATTGCTCAAACGGAGGCTTTAACAGGCAAAAAGTTTGCAAATTTCTGGGTTCATAACGGACTTATTAAGGTAAACGGCCAAAAGATGAGTAAATCACTTGGTAATAGCTTGTTTTTAAAGGATTTACTTGATAAATACTCGCACGAAACTATTAAGTTTGCGCTTTTATCAACAAATTACAGAGCAGATATCAACGTTACCGATAATCTATTCCCAGACGCAGAAAAGCACTTGCTTGAATTCTACGGTATAATCTTATCTGCAAAAGATAAGGGCATAGAAATTGCTGGCGAAAATCAAGAGATAGAAAAACAGTTTAACTCTTGTATGGATAACGATTTTAACACAGCGCTTGCAATCAGTGATTTATTTGTATTTTTCAAAAAGATTAAGTCAAAAATTAACGCTGGCGATAAGAGCGCTGGGGCAGATATAAATCAAATAATTAAAACCTATTCGCTTTTAGGTTTATTTATCACAAGCCCAGAAGAATTCGTTCAAGCTTATGGCAAAAAACAAGCGGAAATCCCCGCAGAAGTAATTGCACTTGCAGAGCAAATGCAACAGGCAAGAGCGCAAAAGGACTATGCCACTGCAGATGCGCTTCGCGCGCAGATAGATCAAATGGGTTACGTTGTTGCCATCACGCGAGAGGGCTATAGCGTAAAAGCAAAAAATTAAGGAAATAATTATACGAAGGTAATAATATGAAAAAATTAACTAGCGAACAATTAAGAGAAAAATATCTAAAGTTTTTTGAAAGCAAGGGACACAAAATCATCCCTTCAGCATCACTTATACCCGAAAACGATCCTTCGGTTTTATTTACAACCGCAGGTATGCATCCATTAGTTCCCTATCTTTTAGGTGAAAAGCACCCCGCAGGAAATCGTTTAACAGACGTTCAAAAGTGCGTTAGAACGGGTGATATTGACGAAGTTGGCGATTTATCACACTGCACTTTCTTTGAAATGCTTGGTAACTGGTCGCTTGGCGATTATTTTAACCACGAAGCAATCAAGTGGAGCTATGAATTTTTAACAGGTGAAGATTATTTAGGCATTTCACCCGACCGTTTAGCTGTTACAGTTTTTGCAGGTGACGAAGACGCGCCCCGTGATGAAGATAGCGCTAAGGTTTGGGAAGAATGCGGTATTGCAAAAGACCATATCTTCTATTTGCCTAAGAAAAACAACTGGTGGATAGCTGGTAAAACAGGCCCTTGCGGTCCCGATACCGAAATGTTCATTATAAGAGATCAAGAACCCTGCAGTGAAACTTGTAACCCTGACTGCGACTGCGGTAGATACCTTGAAATTTGGAATAACGTATTTATGCAATTTTACCGCCACGAAGATGGTA
>JAFQBR010000181.1 GCA_017399665.1 Clostridia bacterium
CTTTTGTACCGAATAAAATTTTGTATGCACCAGGAATGTTTACAATAAACATACCAAACGCAATAGGTAAAAGAAGTAGGGGTTCAAATTTTTTAACCACTGCAAGGTAAACAAGCAAGCATGCAATTGCAATCATTACAAGGCTTTGCCATCCGCCAGCAGCAAATTTATCAACTAACTCGTAAAGCCCAGTTCTTTCCCATAGGGTAGCAAGAGAACTTACGATTTCACCCCAAACTTCACTACCAAGTAAATTAAGTGAAAAGTTCATAGCACACCACCTTTAATTAGCCGATAACTGCCATTAAATCGCCGGTATCTACGTTAGAACCTTTAGTTGTCTTATAAGAAATAGTACCTGAGCAAGGAGCGGTAATATCGTTATCCATCTTCATTGCTTCTAAAACAAGAATAACGTCGCCTTCCTTAACAGCGCTACCTTCAGGAAGAGAAAGGCTCTTAATCATGCCTGGCATGGGAGCGTTTACCTTTGTTCCGTTTACAGGACCGGCAGCAGCTGGCTTTGCAGCAGGAGCGGGTGCAGCTGCAGGAGCAGCAGCAACGGGTGCTGATTTAATTTCTGTAACTACAGGAGTAGCAGATGCTGTTGCGCCTACTTCTTCAACTCCTACTTGATATTGTTTACCATCGATAGTAACTATAAAATTACGCATAATATTCAAAATCTCCTATTTATTGTTTAGTTTTTTAATTTTTCTTACCCTAAATTCATTTTTGGGTTGATTGTTTTCATAGTAAGCAGCAATAGCCGCAATAATTGCTACGCGAACGTCTTCAGGTATGCCCTCTTCTACAACCGGCTGAACAACTGCAGCGGGCGCAGGAGTAGGTTCTACTGGTTTTTCTTCCTTCTTTTGGGGCTCGCTTTTTCCGTGAATAGCTCTTCCGGCGATACTAACAGCTAAAACTATTACAATCATGCCTAAGAAGACTACAAGTATGCCCAAAACAAAGGTAAATAAACCGTTACCCAATTTTGATAATGCAAGTAAATTTTCCATTCTTACTACCTCGTAACAAGTTGAAGAGCAGAAATTAAATGAGCGCGTACGAATTGAGGTTCAATGATATCGTCAATGTAACCCTTTCTTGCTGCGTTAACGGGATCTTGAACTTCATCAGCATATTTTTCTTCTGCCTTTGCGTTATTTGCTTCGGTTACGCCTGCAAGCTCTATCATTGCGCCCTTTTGAGTGTCGAATAAAGAGATTTTAGCAGTTGCAAAAGCGTAAGAATATTCTGCGCCAAGAGCTTTTGAAGCAAATAATGAATATCCTAAACCTACAGCTTTTCCGTAAACTACGTTAATTCTGGGAGTTTGTAAGTTATAAAGAGCGTAAACAAGGTTTGCAACTTCCTTCATTACAGGGCTGTTTGCTGTTGCAAGATCAGCCTTAATGCCTAACGTGTTAACGAAGGTTACAACAGGAAGCTCGTTTTCGTCACAGAAATAAAGGAATTCTTTAATTTTTGCAACGTTTACGCGATCTAATTCAACGCCTTTGTCTTCGCCACCAAAAAGAATTGCGCCAACAGCCATTCCGCCAATACGTGAAATACCTGTTACAACTTCAGGTGCATAGCCTGCGTTCATTTCAATAAAGTAATCTCTATCAAAAACTGCTTCCTTTAAGCAATTTACGCAAACTTTCTCGTTAAGAGCGGGAGTTGCTCTGTTAAAATCATCCATTGTTTCAACTTCGCCGTTGTATACGGGAAGAGTGTCTAACAATCTGATAACGGTATCTCTAACAGCATCAATATCTTCTACTTCAAAAGTGCAAGCGCCGGTATTTTTATGGTTTTTAACACCACCAACCTCTTCTTTTGCAAGATTTTTGCCTGATGCGGCAGAAATAACTAATGGGCTTGCATAAGTTACGCAAGCGGTTTTTGTCATAAAGTTAAAGTCGCAAGTTGCGCTAAGTAATGCAAAAGAGCCAAATACGTCGCCTGTTGCAATACAAATTTGAACGCATTCGCCTTTAAGTTCTTGCGCCATAGCTAAAACTTCGCCAATTCCTTCGAGTGCGCTTACACCTTCGCCTACTGCAACACCTGCAGTATCTAAAATATAAACGACGGGAGCGCCTGCTCTAAGCGCTTTTTGTTGGCATTTAACGATTTTTTTGCAATTTGCATCGGTAATACCACCAGCAAGAACGTTTTTATTTTGAGCGATTACGTATACAGCATTGTCATTTATTGTTGCACTGCCGGTAACAACACCTTCACCGCCAACAGTTCCTTCGTAAAATTCATTTTCAGAAAAACTGTAAGAGTCAAATTCTACAAAACTTTCTTCATCAGTAAGCTGTTGAATTTTTTTGCGAATTTCACTACCTGCGTGAAGAATTTCTTCCCTGCGTGCTTTTAGTAGTTCAATTTTATTCATAAAATCCTCCATGATAATTTAACCTCACCAATTATATACCTTTTTTTGCCAAATTGCAACTATATTTTGGACTTTTTTATTATTAAAATATTAATAAAAACTTTTTTGTGTCCTATTATGCAAAACTTTTTTCAAAAACTTAAATATCCTCACTAAAAGCGCATTCAAACAAAATTTATTTTGTTAACTTTTACCTACTGCAAAATAAAAAACCGCCTGCTACTAGCAGACGGCTATCTTTTCATTTTTATTTAATGTTAATAGATGCTAAGAATTTATTAAGCGCTTTAATACCCTTTTCATCCTGCTTAAATACTGCAGTATTTTTAAGAATGTTAACACAAACGTTATTAACGTATGCAGTTACAGCTTCTTTTGCTTTGTTTTCGTCACGCATAATACCGTGCTTTTTAACAAGCTCTTCAACCATAAAGCGGTGAACGTATAAAGAATGCTCAGGATTTTCAAAGTCAGCTTTATTATAGGGCGTTTTTCCTAGTAAAACATCCTGAATTTCAGCAAGCTGTCTTTTTAAACGAGCGGGAAGAATGTATAAGCCCATTGCTTCAATAAGCCCAATACCCTCTTTTTTAATATTGTGATATTCGGGATGAGCATGGAAAATACCATCGGGGTATTGCTCACTCGTACAGTTACATCTTAAAATTAAATCAACGCTATATCTGTTATCGGGTAAAAATCTTACAATTGTCGTACAGGTATTGTGACGTACGCCATCTTTATCTATGCCGATAACGTCAACGCTTTCGTCGCTGTATTTTTTCCAAGCTTCAATTACAGAACCGGCAAGTTCTGTAACCGTGTTTCTGTTATAACCTGAAATTCTAATTGCAGTATTATACCAATTAACAAGACCAATTTCTACGTCTGGATAGTCAGCATGCTTGAAATAATGTGCGATTTTAGCCTTATGCATTGGCATTTCGTGTAAACCACCTTGGAAATGCTCGTGGTTTAAAATAGAACCGCCAACGATAGGTAAATCTGAGTTACTTCCCGCAAAATAGTGAGGAGCAATCTCAATAAAATCAAGCAACTTTTCAACAGTTTGCTTATTCATCTTCATTGGCGTATGTTCGTTAGAAAGAAGAATACAATGCTGATAAAAATATGCGTATGGAGAATACTGCATAAACCATTTTTCGCCACCAAGCTCTACAGAAAAAATACGTATATTTGTTCTTGCTGGATGTGTTAAAGTCCCCCTGTACCCTTCGTTTTGACGGCAGAGTAAGCATAAGGGATATTTAGTCGTATCCTTTGGCGCGCTAACAAGCTTTGCAATATCTTTATTATCTTTTTCGGGCTTAGAAAGATTGATAGTGATTTCTAAAACTCTATCACCGTCCTTATATTCCCAACCGATATTTTTATCTATTGCAGATTTACGTATGTAGTTGTTTTTAATTGAAATGTTGTACAAATATTCGCAAGCAGCTTTAGGCCCCATTTTCTCGCGAAGATAGGTCATGGTGTTGTTAATTTCAGATGGCTTGGGGGTTAAAATACCAAATATGTACGTAGCAAAAACCTCTTCATACCCTTCTTCACATAACTTATTTTCACTAGCATACTGCATAACTTCGTTAAAAAGCTCATCAGGAAGTGCCATTTTAGCTATTTTATCATGGTCAATTTTAGGATTTACCTCAGCAGCGACAAGCCCAAATTCACCAAGAAGTATATTTCTCATATAAACTTCGTCAAGTTCAGCAAGATATAAAAAGTTTTTTGCGTAAACAATAAGTTTTTCAGCAAGCAATTTTCCGTTTACCATAATAACACCTCTTTCTTTTCGCGCTAATCATAACATAGCACAAAAAATTTTGCAATAATTTTTTTGCAATTTATTAACTTTATTTGTATTTTTTTCTTTATTCTTCGCCGTCAGCGTTTTCGTTTGAAGTTCTTAACTTTACAATACCGTTATCGTGTGGGTGAGCATCTTTACCAAAATTTTTATCGCATAGCGCTCTCGCTTTTCGCACCGTATTTTCCCCATATTTTTTTCTTAAAGAGTTAACCCTGTTTTGAAGTTCAACTTTTTTATTATATTTTTTAGAGTCCTGCCCTATTCGTATTTGCTCGCAATCACTTACAAAATCGCTAACGGCAATGCCTAAGCTTCTTATAAAATAACGCCAATGATAATTTTTAGCAAAAATTTCAATAGCGCAATTAAAAAAGTCGTCCGCTAAAACAGAGGGATACTTTAATTTTGCTTGGCGAGTTATCCATTCCAAATTTTCATCCCTTATAGAAAGAGTAACGGTAGACGCCTTGCCTAGTCCATATCTAACTAGCCTTTCTGAAACGCTATCGCAAAGATAAGTCAAAATTGTTTTTACGTCGTTTAAATTTTCAAGATTGCGATAGGTCGTAACGCTATTACCAACGGATTTAGCCTCTTCTTCTTCATTAATTTTTTTTACCGGAGAATCATCCTGCCCATTGGCGTAAAGCCAAAGCATTTCACCCCATTTTCCTAGTTTTTCAAGTAAAAATTCGCGTGAAGAATTAGCTAGATCACCAATCGTTAGGATATTAAATTTTTTAAGGCTACTTACCGTAGATTTACCAACGTAAAGTAAATCACCTACCGGAAGTCGCCAAACGGTTTTTATATAATTATTGATAGATACAACGGTTGTAGCATCAGGCTTTTTCATATCGGAGGCAAGCTTTGCAAATACTTTATTAAAGCTAACGCCAACTGAACAAGTCAGCCCCAATTCCTCTTTAACTTCTTTTCGAATTCTATCAGCTATAAATTTCCCGTCGCCTAACAAATGTGAATGAGTTACGTCAAGCCATGCTTCATCTATACCAAAAGGCTCTATTCTATCGGTATATCTAGCGTAAATCTTCCTTACTTTTGCAGAATATTGTTCGTAAAGATCGTGATGTGAAGAAACGGTAATAAGGTCAGGACATAATTTTTTGGCTTCAATTATAGTCATTGCCGTTTTAATACCATACTTTTTAGCCTCTTCGCTTTTTGCAAGAACGATACCGTGCCTTTCTTCCGCATTTCCACAAACAGCAACAGGCTTTCCTTTCAGCGAAGGATCTAAAACCATTTCTACGCTTGCAAAAAAATTATTCAAATCAGAATGCAATATAACTCTTTCTTCTTGCACAAGCAAACAAATCTCCGCCTAAATAATTATTTTTTCTCAAAAAAAGTGTTTAAAATAGATACGTCAAGTTTCCACTCAGATACCAAGTTTAATCTTCTATGCTTTTCATTAGCTAACCCTAGTGCCTTTATATAGTCAGCATACTTACAACTATTTACTTTACAAAAATGAGCAATAGCTCTATCTTCATCACCTAAAAGCTGAGTTCGACCAATATGAATAACGCTATGGCAGTCATGGCAAAGAGCCAAAATCCTATCTAGTCTTTGAATGCAGTTATCTTCATCATAACTCCAATCTTCATGGGCTTCAAGTCTTTTAGCCGGTCTTCCGCAAATCATACATTTGCCGTTCGCTCTTGCATAGGCATCCCTTCTTATTAAATCCCAAATTTTCTTAGGAAGATGAGTTCTAAGATTTGAATACCAGCAACTGTCAGGAACAGGTGAAGGCATTAACTTAAACTCTTTTTTATCGTCAATCATTTTACCGTTTTGTATAAAATTTATATTTTTAGCAAGATAAAATGGCGACACAAAAATGCCGTCATTTTTTAAAAAAGCCTACGCTTTAGTTTCAATTTTTTCAATAGGGAATTTATCCTGTTCATCAATAATATTGAAAGAATAATTTCCGTCTTCATTATAAACGTAATCGTCTTCAGTTAAAGTCGCATGGTCTGCTTTGTTATAAAGTTTAGCAGAGCCCTTAACCTTTACTCCACCCTGCGTGAAGGTAACGTTTGCAAGCTTTCCGTCTTTTTTAATAAAGCAAATTTCATTTATCTTCATAGCATCAACAACTTCAATTGTTGCTATTTTACAAGATTTTGATGCCCCCATATAAATTTGAATCCAACCATCTTCAGCTTCCTTAACATCAGTTGCATTTAAAGAACAATTTAATGTTTCTGGGGTTGAGGTTGATGATTTTGAAAGGTTGATGGTAATCGTTGAATCTTTTGCTTTAAAATCTGAAACGTTAATCCAAATTTCAGCAATATCGACGTTAGAAGATCCAAAAGAAAGTTCTGCAACGTAAATCAATCTTGTTTCGCCAGATGCTTTAGCTTCTGTTTGCCAATACGTATATTCTTCACCCTTATCACATGCTACTACAGATAAAGAAAGAAGAAAAACAGTTAATAAAATAGATAAAAGTTTGCTAAGTTTTTTCATTTTATTCTCCATTTGCGCCACTTAAGCGCTTTTTTATTTTTTATTTTAACACACAAGTAACATTTTGTGCCATAAATTTATTTTTTGGGTAAAGTTGCTGTAAGTTTTTCAAGCTCTTGCATGAACGACGCAACGTCTTGGAACTGACGATAGACAGACACAAAACGAACGTAAGCAACTTCATCTAGTGCAAGAAGTCTTTCCATTACCATTTCCGCAATTTTTTTAGACATTACTTCCTGTTCCATAGAATTATAAATTTGCTTCTGAATATCAGCTATCATCTCGTCTATTTTTTGCATTGGCACGGCTCTTTTTTCGCACGCCTTAATAATTCCAGATTTAATTTTCGATATATCGAAAGCCTGCCTTGTCCCATTTGTTTTCACAACTAAAATAGGGGTAGATTCTATAGTTTCGTAGGTAGTAAAACGCTTACCGCAGTTGATACATTCACGTCTTCTTCTAATAGTAGTTCCGTCTTCTGCAGAGCGTGAATCAATAACCTTACTTTCAATACATCCACAATAAATACATTTCATATTATACTTACTTCCGTAAAAAATATTTTATCGAATAAAAATTGTACGTTCGCGCATATTGTATATATGAGCATATTAACGTTATCACAAATAATAATTATTGCCTACTTTTTAGCAATTAACGTATATGGTTTTATACTTATAAACTTCCAACAAAAAACAACAGTACTTGCGACAAACACCCCAAAAGAGGATTTTACTCAATTACAAATTGAAGATTTATCACCAACAAAAACAGAAAAAAAAGCAATAAAAACCAAAAATACGGAAATTAGTAATTTAAAAATTTTTATTACTAGTGCTCTAGGCGGTGCGCTTGGTATCTATATTGCAATGTTTATTTACAAGCATAAGCTTAGCAATTTCTTTTTTATGGTTATAATCCCCATTTTTATAGCGCTTAGCGTGTATATTTTAGTAATGAGTTTTATTAACAATTTTTGGATAATTACACAAAACCCGGTTTAATTTCTACCGAATTTTGCGATATACCACAGTAACGCCAACATTGTTTTTCCGTCTTTAATTTCACCGTTTAAAGCCATATCTATACACTTTTGTTTATCTATCCAAACAAGAGATAAGTCTTCATCATCATCAAAGTGTTGCTCTGCAAGCTCAAAATCGTTGGCGTAAAAAAGATTTAAAACTTCACTTGTATATCCGGGAGAAACCGCATAATCACAAATAAAATGAAGTTTTTTAGCTTTTAAACCACACTCTTCAATCAATTCACGGTAAGCAGTTCTTTCCCCTGCTTCATCCCCGTCACGCGTGCCGGCAGGTATTTCAAGAAAAAGATCGCCAA
>JAFQBR010000182.1 GCA_017399665.1 Clostridia bacterium
AAGTTGCTTTTTTTTAAAAATTTTTACATTTTTATTTTATTTTTATATATTGATATCAATTTTTTTATCTTAAAAGTGTATTTTAAGGGGGTTTTTAAAGGGTGCGTTTTTTGTAATTTTTATTAAAAAATGCCACTTTTTTGCCCTTTTTACCCCATTTTTGGGCATTTTTTTTAATTTTTCGCTAATTTTTTAAATTTAAAATTTCCTATTTTTTCTTATTTATATCTATAAAAAAAATTATTATGTTGGCAGTTTTTGTTTCCCCTTTTTAGTTGTTAAAAATAAAAATTAAATTTTTTGGCTAAATTTTAAAAAAATCATATACAAATTAAAAAAAGTGTGCTATAATAGATTTATAATAATTGTCGGAGGATGATATAATGGCTTACAAAATTAACGATAGTTGTATTTCTTGTGGCGCTTGTGCAGCAGACTGTCCCGTAAACGCAATCAGCGAAGGTGCAGAACGTTATGTTATCGACGCAGAAGCTTGCATTTCTTGCGGTGCTTGTGCTGGTGCATGCCCTGTTGGCGCTCCTGAAGAAGAATAATTTTAGCTTTTATCGATTTATGCGATAACAAAGACCGCAGGTTTATCTCTTGCGGTTTTTTTGTTTTTTGCATGCCTCTGTTAAACGGTTAATAAATTGCTTTTTATTTTTGTCTTTTTGCATATTTGTTCTTTCTACTGAATATATAATAATGAAATAGGAGGAATTTATAAGTGGAAAGCATAAAACAGAAACTATCCAGACCGTCAGTTTTTAAAATCACGCACAATTACCCCATATCTCTGCCTATATCTGCAGAATTTTCTAAGGCGGATATTCTAGCCGTGAATGGGACTTGCTATATTCAACAGGTTAACGCAAACCAAAACCAATTAAAAATATCTGCAAAGGTCATTTTTAATATTCTTTATAAAGATGACGGCGCTATTTCTAATTACGAAAGTAGCGCGGACCTTTCTTACGATATTACTGATGAAAAAATTGTTAACGCTAGCCTTTTAAATATTATACAGCGCACAACGGACGTTGAAGTTAAAGGTGAGCGTGGCGAGCTTGAAATTACTGCAAACGTTTTATCCAGCGCTTACTTTGTTTACTCTTCGTCATTTGAATTTATTGAAGAGATAGAAGACGCCGTTACCAAGCGCGACAAAATAGACTGTATGCAGTACGCGCTTTCTTCCTCTGCCGTTATGGATATAGAGGGAGAAAAGGATTTTAATTCTTTTATTGACCGCGTACTTTGTCATAACAGCCAAGTTAAAGTATTAAACGCAACCGCAGGCGCTGGCGAAGTTACGGTTGAAGGTGAAATCTGCACGGAATTTTTACTGCTAACACCTTCTGGCGAAAGGGTTAGTGAAACACTTTACACACCTTTCCGTTACGACGTAGACGTAGAGGGTGCAGACCTTACGCAAACGGCAAAGGCGTTTGCTAGTGTTAGCAAGGCTACCTTTAAAATTACTTCATTAGAAGGGGAAAAGGGCAGTAGTGTTGTGGGCGAATATTCTGTTTTGTTAAACCTTGCTCTCTTTAACCAAAGTGCTGTTAATCGCCTTATAGACGGCTTTTCTTTAACAAATGAAGTGCATTTCGACACAAATAGCGAGCAATATTTAACAAATATCAACAACTTTTCGGCAAAACATAAATGCTTTGGCGAGGGGGACGTTGCATTTGAAAAAGAACACAAAATAATATCTTCTTTGTTTTTAGAAAGTGAAATTTCAGACTATACAGTAAGCGGTGGCAAGGTGGATATAACAGGTTTTGTTTCTTGCCAAGTTGTTTTGCAAACCCAAGAGGGCGAACTTGTAGCAAAACGCGCAAGACT
>JAFQBR010000183.1 GCA_017399665.1 Clostridia bacterium
AACGCTTCAAAGCAAGGTAATCACCGCGCTCAACTTGCTCTTGATATCTTTACTTATTCATGCAAGAAATTCGTTGGTTCATACTCTGCAGTTTTAGGCGGTGCTGACTGTATCGTATTTACAGCAGGTATAGGCGAACACGACGCGGCTGTAAGAAAGGCAGTTGCAAGCGACCTTGAATATATGGGTGTTGTTATCGACCAAGAAAAGAACGCTCATCCTTGCGACGGTATATGCGATATTACAGGCGAAGGCAGCAAGGTTAAAGTTCTTATTATCCCCACAAACGAAGAACTTGTTATTGCAAGAGATACCGCAGAACTTGCAAAAAGCGCAAAATAATTATTAAAAGTACAATAAATTGCTAAGTTAAGTGGTTAAATTACATTTAATTGCTCAAAATTGTTTGACAATAAAGTTAATTTACTGTATAATTGAACCCGCGCAATCAAGCGGTGCGCTTATTTTGTTATGATAATAGACATTCTTAAATTGAAACAAGAAGGGCGTGAAAGTGCAGAGTTCAACTTTGAATACAATGCGCCAAGCGACCTGATTATATCTCTTCCCAATGCTTCATTTAGCGGTCCTGTTGCGGTGAATGCTTATATTGAGGTTGTGGGTAAGGATGTTTATGCTGACGTAACTTTGGTTTACACCATAGAGTGTGACTGTTCACGTTGCTTAGAAAGAGCAAGCGAAAAGGTAACACACAGTTATTCGGCAAAATACACTCTTTTTGAAGAAGAAGATTGTTATATTTATAAAAGTGGTAAAGTAGATTTGAATTCAAGCGTAGAAGAAGCCATAATCGTTAATCAACCAACCGTAATTTAGTGCAAGGTAGATTGCAAAGGCTTGTGTCCCGAATGTGGTGCAAACCTTAATCAAACGGATTGCGGTCACGGACATAATTAAAAATATCAAAAGAGAGGTGCATAGAGATGGCAGTTCCTAAGAGAAAAGTTTCCAAGCAAAGAGGAAATAAAAGATTTGCAAGCAACTACAAAGCAACAATGCCTACACTTGTAGAATGTCCTCAGTGTCATGAAAGCAAACAAGCTCACAAAGTTTGCCCCCACTGCGGTTACTATAATGGCAAAGCAGTTGTAGAACACAACGAAGAAAACAAAGACTAATTTTTAGTTAAGCTAAGAAATTTATTTCTTGGCGGTTTAACAATGCATTTTTTGGGGCGGATTGCAATGCAATTCGCCTGATTGTTTTGCGGAGATTTTTATGAATAACAACCTAACAACGGAAGAAAAAGTTAATAATAACGGACAACCCGCAAAAACAGGTGTGGCCTCTAACGTAAAGCCTACGCCCAAAAGTAGTGCGCAAAAAAAACGCGAGCGAGAAGATTTTAAGCGCAAATATTTTGATTATTACGACGACGTAAAAACAAATATCAAGCAAGATTGGTAATATTGTATAATAATATGTATATGGTTGCATTAACGCCCTTATTTTAAGGGGCGTTTTTTTATTGTATAGTAAACCACCCGCATAGCAGGTGGATTGCTATACAAAACAAAAAAGGCAACTTGTTTAAGTTGCCTTTTTATATTTTTATTAAAGTGTTTTAAATTCAAAATTGGCGTTGTTTAGTAAAATATAGCTGTTTGCGCTATTTTCTTTTGGAATAGAAACAGAGCCGGGGTTTAAATATCTTACGCCGTCAATAATCTTATCAAACGGAACGTGAGAATGACCAAATAAGACTATATCGCCCTCATTAGCATCTAGCGGTTTTTCTGGGTTAAATTTATGCCCATGCGTTAGGTGTAGGGTAAGGTTATCTATGCTTAATTTTTTGTATGGGGTTAAAAGGTCGAAGTCAAGCACCATACCGTCAACTTCTGCGTCGCAGTTACCTTGAATACAAACAATTTTTTCCTTCATTCCGTTAAGCAAAGCAATAACCTTTTTTGGTGCATATTCCTTTGGTAGATCGTTTCTTGGCCCATGATATAAAATATCGCCAAGTAGCACTAATAGATCGCAATTTTGCTTGTTAAAAGCTTCAACTAACTTGTTTACGTAATAAAAAGACCCGTGTAGGTCAGATGCAATAATAACTTTCATAATACCTTGATTATATCACAAAAAAATAATTTTTACAAACGCGAATGGGGACTTTTTCGTTATATGAAAAAAAAGTTGAAAAAAACTTGTTTTTATGATAGAATGTTAAGGATAATAAATAAGGATTTATATTAAATGAAAAAACTAACGGTAATTTTACTTTGCTTACTAATATTTGTAAGCGCATTTTTAGGGTGTAATCCACAAAATCCACCTAACTTATCAGGCTCTTCTTTTGAAACTAGCGCATCTTCTACTTCAGATAGTTCTTCTTTTTTAGAAAATTCTTCTATTTCAGACAGTTCTTCATCTAGTAATACCGAGCAAGGTTATTCAGTTGAATTTTTAGGCGAAAGCGAAATCACATTAGAGGTTGGCGACATTTATAACCTAGAATGGGAAATTACAGGTAACTTTGAAGGATGTATTAATTGGAGCGCTTCAACTAGTTGTGTAAACGTTGGTTACGATGGAAAAGTTACCGCGCTTAAAGAGGGCGTTTGTGTTGTAACGCTTAACATTCAAGAAGAAAAAGATAGCGTTACATTTACCGTTGAAAGTAGTGATAATCAACCTATAGACCCATATTTAAACGTAAATAAGCAAGATTTTTACGCTAATTACACACCAGCAACAAGCTATCAAGATAGCTATTATAGAACAAAACACAATTTAATGTCTGGCGATATTTCAGACCAAGACCAAGCGCCCACAATAGAGCAAAATAGAGCTAAAGAGGACGGAAATTACATAAAAAACACTTCAAGCGTATATTCAACAGATGGAAACACATATTACGTATTTGACGTAAACGGCGAAATTGCTTGCGAAATATATAAAGGTGGCGCGTACGTTACCTTAGAAGAGGTTGCCGCTTATATATTTGCATTTAACGAGCTTCCTGCAAACTATACTTCAAGTAAAAAGGGTTATCCATCTAGTGATCCTTGGGGAAAATATTTACGCCTTAACCATTCTAGCTTTAACGGTAGCACTACAAAATACCCCTACGAGCCAGAGCTTCCAAATATTAGCGGTTGTGGGGGAAGTTACAATTATTACGAAGTCGATATAGGCACAACGGGTACAACGGCGGGTAATTATGCAGTTGCCCCTTACAATAACGGTAGTAAAATTACGCGCGGTGCGGCAAGAATAGTTTATTCTCGTTTTGATAGCGGTGCGGTAATTAAAGATTTTAGCAAAAAGTATTTATTTTACACCTATAATCACTATAACGATTTTCAGGAATATCTAAACTACTATAACGGTTGGGGCGAAATGTTCGGCAACATTACAGGCGGTGGCGTATTATCTAGTAAAACAAATTGTAATCCCACGCCTTACGTTGAAGTGTTAGCTAAAAACTTTACTTACTCAACATATTTTGCTAACTATTTTAATTAAAAGGCTCTGTCACAACAAACGGTTGACTAAAGAACTTTTATCTCTTAAAAAAAATCAACCATTGTTTGTGACATCGCCTAAAAATATAAAATAAAAAGCAGCTTCAATCAGGCTGCTTTTTTTGAGCTTAAAATTACCGATAATCGACCTATACAGGGGCTTTTATAAAATAAATAACAAAAAAGCCAAGTAAAAATACTTGACTTTTTGAATATAAATTAGTTATTAAATACAACTTGTAGAAATAATTTTTGAATACACGTTGCCGTAAATTCTATCTTTTGTAATGGCTAAAATTTCTACTTCAAGTTCTTCAATGTTTTCAAGCTTGCCGGTCAAATAATCGTTAATACGTCTTGCGCAAGTTTTAACACGTTGAATAAGACCGCCAATTCTTGCGTCTTGAATTTCCCAACCAAAGGTCTTGTTTTCTTTATGCCACATGCAGTAGAATTCTTCGTGGAATACGTGAAGTCTTTTTTCAAGTTCGCTAAAGTCTGCTAGTAAAGATTTTAAAGCATCGTTATCTTTGCTTTCGTAAGCCTTGCGCGCTTTTTGAGAAATTGTTGCTTTAATTTCTAAAACTCTAACAAGGGCAGCAAGTTCTGTAAACACGTAAGAAAATTCGCCCGCGCGCTTACTTGCTTTTATAATATCGTTTGCTATTTTATTATAGTCAACGGGAATGGGGTTATCAATAGTTTTATCGTAGCTATTCATTAAGCAGTCCGTATAAAGAAATGCTTTACATGGGTTTTCGTTTGTAGTTTTTTCTCTTTCAGCAGGAACGGCGTTTACTTTATCAAGTAGCATAAAGTCATCATAGTTAAAGGGGAATAAAGAGTTAAATTCTTCTTTAATCTTTTGTTCATCAAATTCGCCGTCAGCATATCTTCTAATTGTATAAAGGGCAGGAAGTAAGCCAAAGAAAGAGCATTCCTTACCATTGTCGCCCCACATTGTTATAAGCACGTTTTGAATATTGTGCTCGTGAACGCTTTGCATTGCGGGCTTCATTGTCAGTAAAGAGAATTCGTTTTGCGGAGCAAAGCCATACCAGCACCAAGCGCCACCGGCAAACCAAATTTCTTTTTCGAATGCTTTGTGCTTGGTAATCATAATATCGTAACAGCTCTTTTCTTGATGGTAGTAATCCCAAAAAGTAAGTTCTAAACCGTCAGGTACTTTAGAAATAACGCTTTTATCAATATCTTCGCTGTCAAAAGCGTAATACTGATCGTGGTTTGCAAGGCGGAAGAACATATCGCTCCACATATG
>JAFQBR010000002.1 GCA_017399665.1 Clostridia bacterium
AATGTGGAATCGCGTTTTATCAGTTAGTGAGGTTAGCTCTATTCGCTTACCTTTAGTGGGTGATGAAAGGGGATTGATTCACGACTTCCTTCCTTCTTCAACCGGCTTTGTCGATAAGGTTACGGTTGGAACTACTGAAGAAGTTGTTGCAAACTTCTACGAAGTATGGCTTGATGATTACGTTATTGGCGATGCTGATTGGAGAATAGCAGTTTTACCTGATATTCAGTTTATAGTAGAAGGCTTCGAAATCAACATGATCGAATCCTTTGAATGGATTCGTGATAACGCTGAGCGCTTAAACATTAAACTTGTATTATCGGTTGGCGATATGGTTAACACCTGTACTCCTGAACAAATGGCAGTTATTTCAGAAGCTTCAGCTATAATCGACGGCGTAGTTCCCTTTATGCCTTTAATGGGTAACCACGATTACCCCAGTTACGGTAGAGATACCGTACTTTGGAATGAATACTTCCCATACGCAAAATATTCTAAGCTAGATTGGTTTGGCGGTGCGTATGAAGAAGGTAGAATGGATAACTACTATTATCTAATGAATATAAACGGCAGTGATTATATGTTTATGGGCTTAGAGCTTGCCGTTAGACCTGCCGTTGCCGAATGGGCTAACGAGGTTATAGCCGCTCATCCTAATCACAAAGTGATAATAGTAAATCACGCATATATGGATGCGAACTTCGGCGAGCTTATGCTTCCGGGTGAATCCGGATGTCCTACTAATTATAAAACAGATGACGGTATGACTGCAGTTGCGTTATGGGAAACTTTAATTTCTCAACATAGTAACGTACAGTTGGTATTATGTGGTCATATGAACACTCATAAGGTTTTAAGACTTCAAAAGACGGGCATTAACGGCAACGTAGTTAACTCATTACTCTTTGATAATTCACAAATAGAGCGTCATTACGGCGGTCTAAATATGGTTGGTCTTTTAGGCTTTACAGACGGTAGTAACACTCTTCAGGTTAATAGTTATTCAATTGAAAGAGATCAATATTACTTAAGCTGTAACCAATTTGAAATAGAACTCGATTGGGAGCAAGAATATCGTGTAACCTTTACTGACGGAAGAGGTAATATAATCTCTGATAAAGCGGTAAAGGCTGGCGAAGTAATAGAACTTCCCAATGCGCCCGCAAATTATTCAGACGGCGTTAACGAATATACCTTTATCGATTGGAATGGCTATACCGAAGGTATGACTGCAACTCAAAATCTAACCTTTACTGCAAATTATCAGGTTGCAGAGACGCAAGACGTTAAAGCTCTTTCTGCAAGTGAAATTCAGTCTGGTGCAGAGCAGGCAAAACAACTATTGTTTGCAGGTAGCGCAAGCGCGTACGTTAAGGTTGCAAATAACGTAAGCTCTATAACTAAAGTAAAATTATTAAAAGAGTTTGCTTTAACCGATACTATTACCGTATTCGGCGAAGAATTAAGCGTAATATACCTTGAAAACGGTTCTTTATTCATTCACGTTCTTGCGTTAGAACTTTCAAACGAATGCGTTGTAAATGGCAACACCGTAATTTCTTTAGGTGCGGTATTTGAAGAAGGTCAAAGTGAGGTATACTTAACCTCTGATATTCACAGAAGTTATTACGATCATTTACTAAATTCTTGGATGGTTGCTCTTTATAAAGATGATGCTATTGCTTTAACCATAAGCGATGCGGAAGATTATGCAATAGTGGAAGAAAACGGCGAATATATTTTAATAAAAGCATCTGACTATTTTGGTTCTAAAGTAGCCGTTTACGAGCTTATAGCCGG
>JAFQBR010000184.1 GCA_017399665.1 Clostridia bacterium
CATTTCAGTTGCTTCAATTACCGTTACTGAAATTTGGTTATCGAATGCTAATCCCTTATATAAAATATCCATATTATACCTTTTTTGCAGTTATATTTATTCTATGTGATTGGTTTGAGTATTCCCCCATGTCACCGTGAACACTAATTATTTCAAATCCGCATTTTTCAAGGGCTTGAACTAATCTTTCCTTTTTGTGTATATACTCCGTTAAACAGCTTTCTCTTTTTAAGTATTTATCCCCTTCGCGAAGAAATACGGACATATCCATTTCTACTCTATCATCATAAGGTTTATTAAACCAAATATAAGAATAATCCTCGTCATCTTCACAAAAAGTATTAGAAGAAATCACGTTTAAAAGCTTGTATTCACTTGAAACGTCAAAATGAAAAATTCCACCCTTTTTTAAAACGCTTGATATGCTTTTAAACGCCCTTTCAAGCTTGGTATCGGGCAAGCAGTTAATGGCATCATTTATAGCCGTTACAAAATCAACCTTGCCGTTAAATTTTAACGCGGTCATATCCCCTACTACATAAGGGATAAACATATTCTCTTTAGCCGTAATATTTTGCGCAGAAGTTAGCATTTCTGGGGAAATATCAATACCTGTTACAATATACCCAGCTCTTTTTAAAGCGCGTGTAAAATAACCGCTACCACATGCCAAATCTATTCCCGTTTTGCCATCTTTAACGTTATCGTTTATTATTTTAGTAACGTAATTTGCCCAACCAGCATAGTCGCAGTTGTTTCGCATTGAATAATCATAAAACTCTGCTACTGAAGCAAATAATTGCGTTTTTTTCATTCTTATACACCTTTATTTACTCTGTTTAAAGGCGGAAAACAAAGTTTCCGCCCTATAATAATTATTCCTTTTTATCAGTAGTTTCTTCTTCAACCACCGCGTCGTCAAAGCTTTCTTCTTTACCTTCTTCTTTAATCTTTCCTGCTAATACGTCTTCAACGTATTCATCACTTATCTTACGCATTGCCGCCTTACTTTCTTCAAGCTTACGCAAGTCTTCACGAGAGAAGGTTTCAGGTATTTCTAAAATTTCAACGTCGTAGTCGGTAATGGGCTTAATAGGACGCTTGCCAAGTGTTGAACGCTCGAAAGAGAAATCACTTTCCTCTTCTTCTGCAGTTTTGGAGTAAATACCTCTATTTTTAACAGCACCGGGCACTCTGTCGTTGATAAATTTATCAAAAGTCCATTGAGAATAGTTAGTCCAAATCAAAGCTGCAAGCGCCAAACCAAATAATATAAATAACATTAAGCCTAAAGAAAGACCTAGCTCACCTAAGAACATTATTATTATGATGATAAGCGCAAAAACTGCAAAGAAAAGGTTTGTAGGAATAAGCGCTATCGTCATAAGAATTGAATTTCTAATAAGTTGACCAAATTTTAGCTTGTACGTTACCCCCATTGAAAGCATATACAAATACATAATGCTAACAAAAACCATCATTGTATAAGTCAATATATTAGAAATGGTAAGTAACCAATGTGAACCGCTTGTAGCAACCAACCAATCAACATAAGAGGTCATAAGCAAGCATATAGTCAAAACAATGGTATAAAACAAGGTAGATAGCATAACTACCACAAAGTTTTTCTTTACCCCAGCCCAGAAATCGCTTCCTACAAAAACACCTTCAGACCAAACTAAATTACGCATAACGTACATTCCGCCTGAAATACCAACTGAAGCAACCAATCCAGCTATAGGTAAGAAAATTATGGTGCTTCTATTTGCCATAAAATAAATTTCTTCAGTTATGCCTGAATAAAGAGGAAAAGCAGGATATCCTAAGCCTATATTTTGCGAAAAAGGCATAAGTAACGCATAATACTGCACCTGCATATAACGTAAAAAAATAACGAAAATAACGGGTAATGCAAACAAAAGCATTAGTAAGTTAACGCCGATTATTTTGCCGAAATTATTGCGAAAAATATCCCAGCCTAATTCCCAACGGTTACCCGGAAGAGTTGATCGTGCATACGTATCCGATCTTTCCGGCCCTTCTATCATTCTTGCTATAAAACCTTTTTTCTTTGTTGCCATTAAAAACTAACTCCAACAAGGTAAAATTTACCTTTAATTTAATATAAATAATAATCAAATTATATAATACAACATTTTTATTTTTTTTTCAATCAAAATAACAACTTTTTGCGAATTAGCTTCTAATTTTCATTTTTCGACCTTTATTTTATATCCTTTTGCTATTAAACGTTATTATTAGCAAAATTAAAAACATATATTATAGCATGAAGAAACCTTATTTTAGCGGTGTAATAACCGCATTAGTTACCCCATTTAATAAAAACAAACCCGATTATTTAGCTTTTGAAAACCTTATTAAAATTCAAATGCAAAATAAAATTGATGCAATTACTTTGTTTGGTACGACCGGTGAAGGAATAAGTTTAACTTTAGCTGAAAAAAAATCATTAATTCTAATAGCAAAAAGACTTTTAAACGGAAAAATCCCTATAATTTGCGGAATATCAGCAGCAACTACAAGTGATGCTGTTAATCAAGCGATATTTTATGCAAAACTTGGCATAGACGGGTTACTTGCCTGCACGCCGTATTACTATAAAACAACAACGCAAGGAATTTATAACCACTTTAACTTAATAGCAAAATCATGCAATTTACCAATAATAATTTACAACGTTCCTGCAAGGACAAATTGTGATATTACAAAATCAAAAGCATTACTAAAAAAATTTGAAAAAAATCCTCAGTTCGTTGCCATTAAGCAAGCTGGTATTACGTTAGCAGACTGCCAAGGTCTATTAGATACCACAACCATTCCATTACTTTGCGGAAACGATAGGTTTATGCTTGACCTTTTAGTAAGTGGCTATGTGGGAAGTATATCAGTTTGTAGCAACCTCATTCCAAAACAAATAAAGTTGCTAAGTGAATTGATTTCAACGAAAAAAATCGAAGAAGCCAAGCTTCTTTTTTGCAAAATTTTACCTTTAATTTCCGCCATAGAGCTTGAACCTAATCCTATACCGATAAAGTATGCAACTACGTTAATTTGTGAGTCTAAACCAAATCTTAGACTACCGCTAACAACAGCTAAAAAGAAAACAAAATTGGCAATAAATAGTGAGTATATACGACTTTTGGAGGAATTATGAAATCATTATTAATAAGCGGAATAAACGGTAAAGTAGGCTCTCATTTATTAAGACTTTCAAAGAAATACCAATTAAACGTCGTCTGTGGGGTTGATAGAAAAACTTTTTGCGAGGCAGATTGCCCGGTATATACTGATTTTTCTCAGGTAAAAGAACGTGTTGACGTTATAATAGATTTTTCATCACCTGCACTTTGCGAGCAAGCTTTAGATTTTGCATTTAAAGAAAGGTGTGTATTTATTAGCGGCACTACTGCCCTTTTAGCAAATCAAAAGGCAAAGTTAAAGGAACTTTCAACTAAGGTTGCGGTTTGTCACGCAAATAACTTTTCTAAAAACGTAATACATTTTACGCAAGCCGCCACCGTACTTAAAAATAGCTTAGAAGAATTTGACTGTATTTTAATTGAAGAGCACAATAAGCTCAAAAAAGACGCACCTAGTGGTACGGCAAAAAAAATAGCTAACGAACTATCAATATCGCAAGTTTTTCCCATTCGCGGAGGGAATATTTCAGGCTTACATAAAATTATATTTTTAGGTGATGGCGAAGAAATTGAAATAACTCACAGAGCTTACGAAAAATCGGTATTTGCAAAAGGCGCGCTCTATTGCGCTAACAGACTTTTGCAAAAAGAAAAAGGGCTTTATACAATTGAACAGCTTATCAATGAATAAATACCCTTGTATTTTATTTATCTTAGAGGTTTAACGCCCTTACCAACTATTGAAGTTGCCATGCTTTGAGTATTAAAACGCCTTTTGGCAACCGCGTTTACTTCCTCTAAAGTAAGTGCGGATAACTTTTGAAGTTCTTTTTCTACGTCAAAAATTTCATTTGCGAGTAAAAATCTTTTTCCGTAAGACATCATTAGGCTTGACGTGCTTTCACTTGAAAGGGCCGTTGAGCCTTTTATTTGTTCTTTTGCTCTATTTAACTCTTTAAGAGTTATTCCATTTTCAGAAAATTTATTAATTTCGTCAATTATGCAATCATACGCGCTTTTAACAGTTTTAGGATTTACCCCTGAATAGACGTATAAAACACCCGTCTCTTTATATGACGACATAAATGAATAAACTGAATATGCAAGACCGCGTTCTTCTCTTACAGACTGAAAAAGCCTACTACTCATACCGCCACCAAGTACAGAGCTTAAACAAAGTGAAGCTGAACGCTCTGGCGAAGTAATTTCTATGGACGGAAGCGCAAGCCCTATATGCGCCTGCTCTATTGCCTTTTCTACACAAACGTCGTTGGTATAATAATTTGAATTAATTAACGGCTTTGGAGCCCCTTCACCTTTATAATCATAAAAGTATTTTTCAACCATTTTAATAACGTCTTCAAATTTAACCTTTCCCGCGAAAGAAATAACGGTATTAGCTGGCGAATAATACTTCTTTTTATAGTTAAAAATGTCATTCCTAGAAAAACGGGTAGCATTTTCCATTGGGCCAAGTATAGTTGCTCCATACCCACTATTACCAAAAAATGCCGTCGCTAGTTTATCAATACATAAA
>JAFQBR010000185.1 GCA_017399665.1 Clostridia bacterium
ATGCGAGTAAGAGGCGGCATTTGTAAATTTTTGCAAGGAAGCGTACTTGCCGTACGTTGGAATTGTAAAAATTTGCAAATAACAAACTATTACGAAGTATATAAAACTTATTTTATCAACCCTTTGTTGTGACAGAGCCTTTCTATTTTACAACTATAAACTAACCGTTTTACCGCTGTAAAAAGTGGGAATAATAAAATAACTTCGAGCGAACTCGAAGTTATCCGTTGTCTGATTACATACCGTATCTCTTTTTGAATTTATCAACACGTCCGCCTGTATCGACAAGTTTCTGCTTACCGGTAAAGTAGGGATGGCACTTTGAACAGATGTCTACCTTAATAACGTCGCCCTTCTTTGTTGAGCCGGTTACGAAAGTAGCACCGCAAGCGCATTGTACCTTTACTTGCTTGTACTCCGGATGAATTTCAGGTTTCATTCTTTTCACCTCGCACGTCTTTGTTACATTATGCCTGTGGCACAATGCCGTATTAGATTATATTATATTTTTATTTTCAAGTCAACAGTTTAAAGGCACTTTTTTATTTTTTGTTCGCTTTTAGGCAAAATTTTTACCACTTCTACCCCTTTTATACTTATTCAGCACAAAAGTTGTTTTTTCGCTTGCAAAAATTATAACTTTATTGTATAATAATGCCGTTCACTACTTTAATCTTGTGAATAATGGAGTTTTTATGTTAGGTTTACAATTTACCAAGCAAGGCAAAATCACAGAAGTTAATAAAATGGAAATCTGTGAGAATGTAGACTCTTCTAAGGTTAAAATTACCAAAGTAATGCTTACACCGGAAGATTTTGCTACCCTTAAAGGTGATGAAAATATTGAATACCCAATTATCCCCGGAAGAATTGCTATCGGGCAAATTTCTGATGCAAGCGATTTTGCTTACCTTGAAAAAGGCACAAGAGTTTACATCAACCCCGTTAGCCCTTGTGATGAATGTACCCAATGCTTAAACGGGAATAAAGCGGGTTGTATAGACTTTAAAAGAGCAGGCAAAGAAGTTAACGGTTATCTTCGCGACTTCGCCGTAGTTCATAATAGTCAGCTGTTCTATCTTCCCTCTACGGTAAAAGATAGTGAAGCTTTACTTATCGACCATATTGCTCTTTCTATTGCCACTATTGATAAGTTAAATATTTCAAAAGGCGAACACGTTGCCGTTATTGGCGGTGGCGTTATAGGTCTTTTAATATCTATGCTTATCATTTACTACCAAGGCGTCCCCATTTTAATTGACGGAGAAAACTCTAATTTAGAAAAAGCAAGACTTGCAGGTATATATTATAACTTATTCTCAGACAACAAGCTCGAGAAAGAAGTTTCTGAACTAACAGGTGCTCACATGGCACAAAAGGTCGTTTACGTTACAGACAGTAATATAAATACGGACGTTGCCCTAAAACTTGCTTCATTTAATGCAAAAGTTGGTTTTGTTGGTTTCTCATCTCCCAGCTTAAAGGTTAACTTTAACCTTGCAATGAAAAAACAACTCGAATTTTGTTGCGTAACCAACGGCTACGATTACACAGAACAAGCTATTAATATGATAGCAAATAAAGTTATCGATTTAGGCGTATTCAATTTTGACCCCGTAAAATACGAAAACTGTATTACGGCAATTAAGGATATGCAAACAGCAATTAAAGAAGGCACTAGTGGCGACGGCTTATTGCTTATTGATATGATGTAATTAAATTTGAATAGCTAAAAATTAAACCGAAGGAAAAATCCTTCGGTTTTTTGTATAAATATAGTTGATAATCGACTTATAGGCGCACTTTTAGTTAATTATTTGCAATAATTCTTCCACGGAAGAAAGCCTTGCACCCAGCTTTAATTCCACGTAATAGCTTAAAAATTTAAGTAGATATTTTATTTTATCGTCATCACATTCCTCATCCGCAATTAAGCATTCTAAAGCTTCTGCCGTTTGAGGAAGTATTCTTGTTGAGCCTTCGGTTTTGCAAGCCTCACAGAATAAACAACCCTTTTCAAAATCAAAGTAGGCAAAATCGCCAAGATGAGCAAGTGCATTACAGGTTGTGCAACACTCACCCTTTATGCCGTATCCTTCGTATTCTAATGCTTTAAGTAAAAAACTTGCAAGAAGCTTAATTTTGTTATCCGTCGCAAAGTTTAAGCCCTTTATAGTGTTAATTGCCAACATAAAAAGAGGTTCATCAGCCTCTTCACCGGCACATTTTAACAAATACTCGGCAATAACGGTTGCGCAATAAAAGGCGGTGATATCAAGCCTTAAATTATAAAAGCTTTCAAGCTCGGTTGCACCCGTTACCGTTGCGCGTTCGCCATTAACGCTTAATAAATATTCCGCAAAACAAAAAGGCTGTGATGCAAATTTAAGCTTTGCCCCCGCCTTCTTTACCCCTTTTATTCCAGCGCTAACAAGACCGTGCTCCAAAGAGTAAAGAGTAAGCATTTTATCGTTATCTTTATAATCTACCCCCCGAAGCATCAAGGCGTTAAGCTTTTCTTCCATAATTCACCTTTAGTTTTGCGCTAAATAATAGGTATTAGTCAATCCCTTTTAACTTTTTATATAGCATATAATAGGAGGGATTGCCTGTTTTTTCAAACATGTCCCATGCAATTTGCTCGGGATTTTTTTTATTGTTTTTTTCGTTATCTTTTAGCTTCATATAAAAAAGTTTGCGCATATTTTTATTTTATATGTAAGCAAAAGCAAGACAACGTTCTTGTTTTCTAATACAGCGTTTTTGTTTTAAAATATAATATTATTTTTGACCGCAGGGAGCGTACTTGCCATACGCAGAACGAGTGGCAAAACAAAAAGAACAAAGTATTACGAAGTAAATAAGATGCAATAAAAGCTTTAGTTGCGAGTAAGACGAGGCGTTTTTGTTTTGACCGCAGGGAGCGTACTTGCCGTACGCAGGAATGTGGGCAAAATAAAAAGAACAAAGTATTACGAAGTAAATAAAGCTTTTACTTTAAATCGTCTTCCGAATAACCAAACTCCTTTAACCTATCCGGTCTATCGCGCCAATCTTCTTTAACTTTAACGTAAACCTCTAAAAAGACTTTTGCGCCTAAGAATTTTTCCATACCTTCACGGGCAAAGCCAGCAGTTTCCTTTATAGCTTTACCCTGTTTTCCAATAATTATGGCCTTATGATTTTGCTTTTCGCAAACAATATCTAAATTTACGTAATAACTGCCGTTTTCCCTTCTGGCAAACTCGTTAATAACTATTGCAACACCGTGTGGAATTTCCTTATCGTACTTCAAAAGCATTTTTTCGCGCATGATTTCAGAAATCATAAACTTTTCGCTTTTATCTGAAATAATATCTTCAGAAATTAAGGGCTCGCCATCGGGCAACTTCTCTTTGATAAGGGTTAGTAATTTTTTAACGTTTTTACCTGTGCGTGAACAAATTGCGGTTACGTCGCTTACGTTTTCTGGCAACTGCCCTAATTCCCCTATTGCAGAAATAAGGGTGCTTTCTTGCATAATATCCGTCTTTGTAAAAGCAATAATCATTGGAATTTTACGCCCAGCAAAGCGCGCAACAAGGTTTTTATCATCTTCCTTAAGCCCTTCATGCGCATCAATAAGAAGTAAAATTAAATCAACTTCCTTTGAAGCATTATCGGTAGCCTTTTGCATTCTTTCGCTTAGCAAGGTAGAAGCTTTGTATACACCAGGTGTATCTTGAAAAACAATTTGACAGTCATCTTCGTTATATACAGCAAGAATTCTATCTCTTGTCGTCTGTGGCTTTGGCGAAACAATACTTACCTTTTCGCCAACTATTACGTTTATAAGGGTTGATTTACCTGCGTTCGCTCTGCCAACAACGGCAACTGCTCCACTTTTCATATCCGCCACCTATACCCTAACAGCACCAATCTTGCTTAGGATAAGCTCTTCCATTTCACGCATTAACTGCTTGTCCTCTTCAAGTTCATGATCATAGCCGAAAAGATGAAGTAAGCCGTGAACTGCAAGATAGTATATTTCGCGGTTTAATGAATGTCCAAAAT
>JAFQBR010000186.1 GCA_017399665.1 Clostridia bacterium
AAATCCGCTCTTCTAAATACAATATAAATCCCGTTGCCGTTAAGTACGGCGGGGGTGGGCATACCAAGGCGAGCGGTGCTACCTTAAAGGATAAAAGTGAGGCTATAAGCCTGTTATCCGACCTTAACGACATGATAGGAGATTAATTATGAGCTTAAATTTAATGCAAAGCGTACTTAATAAAATAGAAGAATATAATCGCATATTCATATTTCGCCATATCCGTATGGATGGGGACTGCACCGGCTCTACTAAGGGCTTAAAGCGTATTTTACAGCTTACCTATCCCCAAAAGGAAATTTACCTTATAGACGAGCAAAGGTCTGATTTTCTTGCATTCTTAGGCGAAGACGACGCGCCCGTTGCAGACGAGCTTTACGCCGGCGCGCTTGCTTTGGTTTTAGATACCGGCACTAGCGACCGTATATCTAATAAAAAATACCGGCTTTGCAAGGAAATCGTTAAAATAGACCACCACATTCCCGTGGATGATTACGGCGTTATTAATTGGGTGGAAGAAAACCGTTCTTCTACCTGCGAAATGATCGCATATTTTTATAACACCTTTAAAGATAGGCTTAAAATGGACGCGCAAGCGGCTACCTATCTTTATACCGGTATGGTTACAGACTCCGGCAGATTTAGATTCCGTGAGGTAGACGGCGATACTATGCGCCTTGCCGGCTCTTTATTAGACTTCGGCATTGACGTTGATACCCTTTACGCTAATCTTTATATGCAAAGCTTCGATAGCTTAAAGTACAAGGCGTATATTTATAAAAATATGAAAATTAGTGAAAACGGCGTTTGCTATTTTTACGTTTCTAACGCAACCCAAAAGAAGCTTAATATCTCTCGTGAAGAGGCTAGCGCGGGTATTTCTGCAATAGAAAATATTAAAGACAGCCTAATTTGGATTGCTTTTATAGAAAATGACGATAAGAGTATTAGGGTGCGTTTGCGTTCGCGCTTCGTTACCTGTAGCGAAATAGGCGAAAAATACCACGGCGGCGGTCACGCTTGCGCAAGTGGCGCTACAGTTTACAGCAAAAAGGAAATGGAAGCGCTTGTTGCTGATGCTGATGCGCGCCTTAAAGAATATAAGGAAACACACGGAGGTTGGCTGTGAGAATACTTATAACTAACGACGACGGCATCAACGCGCCCGCCCTTAAAGAGCTTGCTAAATGGGCTAAAAAGCATGGCGAGGTTACCGTCGTTGCGCCTAAAATAGAGCAGAGCGGTAAAAGCCACGGCATAGAAATTATTAAGGCCATGGAAATTCTTCCCGTTGATTTAGTGGAAGGTGTTGAAGCTTATTCCGTGGACTCTACCCCCGCAGACTGTGTGCGTTACGGAATTATCGGTTTAAAAAGGGATTACGATCTTGTTATTTCAGGCATTAATCGCGGTTTTAACCTTGGTAAAGATATCGTTTATTCCGGCACGGTTGGCGCTGTTTATGAATCTGCAGGGCTTGGTTTTAAGTCCGTTGCGCTTTCCACCGCCCCCCATTCTTTAGAGGTTGCGCTTCAAAATTTAGATAACGTATACGATTTTTTCGTACAAAATAAGCTTTTTGAGCATAATATCATATATAACGTTAACCTTCCTGACTGCGCGCCCAAGGGCATTATGATTACAAGAACGGGCGCTGGCTATTATTCAGATGACTTTGATATGGTTGGCGATAAGATGTATCTTCAGGTTGGCAGAATGATTTGGAACGATACTAACAATATGGAGCTTGATACGGACGCTGCTATGCACGGCTATATTTCAGTTACCCCCCTTTCTTCAGAAAGAACTAGATTAGAGGTTTTTGACCTGCTTAAAAAATTGAATGATGTTAAATAAGCTATATCAAAAAAGCAAGCTAATTTTTGCGCTTGCTTTTATAATAATTTACGTTGTGGGCGCAAGTCTTTTAGACGGGCTTTCTTTACAGCTTGGCACGGATAAAATTTTAACTCTGCCGTTTTTGTTACTGCTTTCCTTGCTGTTAATTTATTGGCTTGTAAAAAATAATCTTTATAAAGAATACGGCTTAACAAAAAGCAACGCAAAGCCCAAGCAGTTTTTGTTCTTTATTACACTTGTT
>JAFQBR010000187.1 GCA_017399665.1 Clostridia bacterium
GTAATAGTCTTCTTGTAAAGAGGATGTTTGCTCTTTTGTTCGATTACTACTACAACGGTCTTATCCATTTTGTTAGAGCTAACGAGACCTACTCTTTCTTTTCTGAGATTTCTTTCCATAACTCAATCCTCCACCTTAGTTAGCCTTGAGTTCGCGTTCGCGAATCACGGTTTTAACTCTAGCGATATCCTTTTTAACCGTCTTTAAAACGTTGGGGTTTTCGAGTTGACCGGTAGCGTGACGGAAGCGAAGGTTAAAGAGTTCCTCTTTAAGACCGGCTAACTTCGTAGCTAACTCGTCATTCGTCATATTATGAATTTCTTTTGCTTTCATCAGCCTTCACCGCCTTCTGAAGTTTCTTTCTTTACGATTTTGCACTTGCAGGGTAATTTGTGTGATGCTAGACGTAAAGCTTCTCTTGCATCTGCTTCTGCTACGCCGGAGATTTCAAACATAACTCTACCGGGCTTAACAACAGCTACCCAATATTCAACGCTACCCTTACCGCTACCCATACGAGTTTCAGCAGGTTTAGCCGTTACAGGTTTGTGAGGGAATATATCAATCCATACCTGGCCGCCACGCTTGATAAATCTAGTCATAGCGATACGGGCAGCTTCTATTTGGTTAGAAGTAACCCATGCGCAGGTTTCAGCAGCAAGACCGAAATCGCCGTAAGCAAGAACGTTGCCCTTATGAGCTTTGCCCTTCATTCTGCCGCGCTGAACTTTTCTTCTTTTAACTCTTTTAGGCATTAACATAATTAAGCGTTGCCTCCTTGTTTCTTAATTCCGCCAAGAACTTCGCCATTGTATACCCAGGTCTTAACACCGATTACACCAAAGGTGGTGTGTGCTTCAGCAAAACCGTAGTCGATGTCTGCACGGAGAGTTTGTAGAGGAATAGAACCTTCGTGATACTGTTCGCTACGAGCGATTTCAGCACCGTCAAGTCTTCCGCTAACCATGATCTTAACACCTTTAACGCCAAGACGCATAGCTCTACCAATAGCTTGTTTCATACATCTTCTGAATGATGCTCTCTTTTCAAGTTGACCAGCAACAGATTCAGCAATAAGTTGAGCGTCGCAATCAGGTTTCTTAACTTCAACGATGTTGATAGAAACTTGTTTACCTTTGGTAAGTTTTGCAATGCTTGCCTTAATTACTTCTACTTCTGCGCCTGCTTTACCGATAAGAACACCGGGGCGAGCTGTATGAATAGTGATAGCAAGTCTGTTAGCAGCTCTTTCGATACCGATAGTGGTAACTGCTGCTGCATAATATTGCTTTTTAAGGAATGTTCTGATTTCGTAATCTTCTTTAATGTTCGCACCAAAATCTTTTTTGTTAGCGTACCACTGGGTATCCCAGCCTTTAATTACGCCTACTCTTAAACCGTGCGGATTTACTTTCTGTCCCATAGCGTCCTCCTACTTAACTGCATCAAGCACAACAGTAATGTGGCTTGTTCTCTTAAGAATTCTGTAGCCTCTGCCTTTGCTTACGGGCTGCATTCTCTTTAAAGTGGGGCCCATATCAGCAAAACATTCAGCAACCTTAAGGTCACTTCTGTTCATGTGTAGGTTGTGTTCAGCATTAGCTGCTGCAGATTCAACAACCTTTCTGATGGGCTCTGCGCCTGCCTTAGAGGTGTTAGCCAAAATAGCAACCGCTTCATCAACACTCTTGTTTCTGATAAGGTCTAGAACTACTCTTACTTTGTAAGGAGAAATTCTGATATATTTGGCAACCGCTCTGGGTCTTCTATCTTTATTTTCCTGAATTCTCAGGGTTTTCTTTTTGGTATTTCCAGCCATTTTACTCTGTAACCTCCGATTAGCCCGTCGTCTTTGAGCCTGCGTGGCCCTTGAATGTTCTTGTGGGCGCGAATTCGCCAAGTTTGCATCCTACCATATCTTCGGTGATGTAAACGGGAACGTGCTTTCTGCCGTCATAAACTGCGATAGTGTGACCAACCATTTGGGGGAAGATCGTAGATGATCTTGACCAGGTTTTAAGCACTGTCTTTTTGTTTTCAGCATTTAATTTTTCAACTCTTTCAAGCAATTTGGGTTGAATGAAAGGTCCTTTTTTAACACTTCTACTCATAACCTACGTCCTCCTTAGTTCACTCTCTTAATTATGAACTTGCTTGTTCTGTTCTTTTTCTTTCTGGTCTTGTAACCAAGAGCAGGTTTACCCCAAGGGGTAACAGGACCGGGTCTACCAATTGGTGAACGACCTTCACCACCACCGTGGGGGTGATCGCAGGGGTTCATTACAGAACCTCTAACTGTAGGTCTAACACCCATGTGTCTGGTCTTACCAGCTTTGCCAACTCTAACGATTTCGTTATCAAGGTTACCAACTTGACCGATAGTTGCTTTACATTTAACGCTAATAAGTCTCATTTCACCGCTAGGCATCTTAACGTGAGCGTAAGCGCCTTCTTTAGCCATTAGTTGCGCGCTCATACCTGCAGCTCTTACAAGTTGACCGCCCTTACCAGGCTGAAGTTCAATGTTGTGAATCATTGTACCAACGGGAATATTTTCAATCTTTAAAGCGTTACCTGCTTTAATATCTGCACCTTCACCGCTTAAAAGCTTATCGCCAACAGTTAGACCAACGGGAGCGATAATATATCTCTTTTCGCCGTCTGCGTATTGTAAAAGAGCGATGTTTGCAGTTCTGTTAGGATCGTATTCAATAGTTTTAACAATAGCGGGGATACCGTCTTTGTTTCTCTTGAAGTCGATAATACGGTATTTGGTCTTGTTACCGCCACCGTGATGTCTTACGGTAATTCTACCGTTAGCATTTCTACCACCTGTGTGTCTCTTGTCTTCAAGAAGTGATCTTTCAGGCTTTGTGCAGGTGATTTCTTCAAATGAGCTTACCGACATAAAACGGCGAGCTGATGAAGTAGGTTTATATCTCTTAATAGCCATTTTCTAATTTCCTCCTACTTAGGACAATGACTCAAAGAAAGCGATAGCCTTGCTATCTTCTTTAAGTTGAACGATTGCTTTCTTATAAGCGGGGGTATATCCTTCGTATCTACCCATTCTTTTCTTCTTACCGCGGCAGTTTACTGTGTGAACGCTTTCAACGCTTACGTCGAAGATGCTTTCTACTGCGAGTTTGATTTCGGTCTTGTTAGCAGCTTTTGCTACGCGGAAAACGTATTTCTTGCTTTCAATACCCTGATAGCTCTTTTCGCTGAGAATGGGGGCGATTATAATATCTCTTGCTTCCATTATTCTCCGTAAACCTCCTGTAATTTTTCAACAGATCCCTTAGCGAGAACAACTACTTTATTCTTAACGATATCGTATGTGTTAAGTTGTTCAACGGGAAGAGTGTGAAGTTTTTCAAGGTTAGCTGCAGCTCTGATAACTTTTTCATCTGAGTTGCACATTACTACTAGTACGCTCTTATCGAAGTTGAATGCGTTTAAGAATGCTACCATTTCTTTTGTCTTTCCGTTTGCTACAGCTACTTCATCTACTACGTAGAATTCGCCGTCAGCAACCTTTTTAGAAAGAGCTGAGAACATAGCGGTTCTTCTTGCTGTTACGTTCATCTTCTTAGAGAAATCTCTTGACTTGGGAGCGAATACTACGCCACCCTTGATCCATTGGGGTGCTCTGGTTGAACCTTGACGAGCATTACCTGTACCTTTTTGACGGTAAGGTTTCTTGCCACCGCCTCTTACTTCGCTTCTTGTAAGAGAGCTCTTTGTACCTTGTCTTTCATTTGCAAGACGAGTAACAACTGCTTGGTGAATTAAAGGTTCGTTATATTCCATTTGGAAGAGTGCGTCGTTAAGTTCGATTGCACCAACTTCCTTTGCTTGCATGTTATATACTTTTACGTTTGCCATTATTCTTCACTCCTTAAGCCTTTACGCTGTCAGTGATGCAAACAACTCCGCCCTTAGGACCGGGGATTGCACCTTTGATGAGTAATACGCCACGAGCCGCATCAACCTTAACGATTTCAAGGTTTTGAATTGTAACTTGTTCGTGACCGTATTGACCGGGAAGTTGTTTGTTCTTAAATACTCTTGAAGGGTTACTGATAGCACCCATAGAACCAACTTCTCTGTGTACAGGGCCAACACCGTGTGTTTCTTTTAATCTGTGTTGATTCCATCTTTTGATAACACCGGCAAAACCGTGACCTTTTGTAAGACCAACTACGTCTACCTTATCGCCGTCGTTAAATACTTCAACGGTGATTGCTTTGCCAACTTCGTAATCAGCAACGTTATCAAGCTTGAATTCTTTTAAGTGTCTGCAAGGTTCAACGCCTGCTTTCTTAAATTGACCTAATTCAGGTTTTGTAAGTAAGTTTTCTCTGATTTTATCAAAACCTACTTTAACAGCTGAATAACCATCTCTTTCCACCGTCTTGATTTGAACAACGGGGCAAGGACCTGCTAAAACGACAGTGACTGGAGTTACTTTTCCGTCTGCGGAAAAGACTTGCGTCATGCCTAACTTCTTTCCTACGATTGCTTTATTCATAGATAAAGTTCTACCTCCTGTGATTTATGCTCTTAGAGCTTTATTTTTACGTCAACGCCTGCGGGAAGGTGGATGCTATCCAAAATCTTTGCATTTGTTGAATAAATGTCAATAAGTCTTTTGTGTGTTCTGATTTCAAACTGCTCACGGCTATCTTTGTATTTGTGTGGTGAACGAATGATAGTAACGATTTCCTTTTCTGTGGGAAGAGGAATAGGACCGCTGATTTTAGCGCCTGCTTTCTTCATCGTTTCTACGATTCTTTGTGTAGCCTGATCTACCATTTCGTGATCATACGCTGCAAGTTTGATTCTGATTTTCTGTCCTGCCATTTTAAAACCTCCGATTTATACTAACTTTTTGCTCTGTACCCAATGGCTTTTCTCTTTTTTTGATACAGATTTTACAACTTTGCCGTGTGTGTCAACCTTAGGCAATAAAAAAATCATCTGCGCTGTGTGTTTAAAGCAGATGATATTACTACCCACGGGTCGGTTAGTCGCAGAGATTTAATCTCCACAATTGTCAATGAAAATTATCTTCCTTTTTTGCCCTTGCGGAGTTCCGGAGTCCGCAAAAAACCAAGGATTAAGTAACTTTTCATCTCAACCCAAATTACACAGCCTACATAGGATACCATATTCCGTCAACTTAGTCAACTGTTTTTCACTATAATTTAAAAATTTTTTTAATTTTTTTTCAATGGCTTTCGCGCGCGACTTAATTATATATTATATATAGGCAAATTGCAAGCATTGCTACCCTTTTTTATTAAAAATGAGTAAAAATTTAAAAAATTACAACTTTGCCGTGTGTGTCATTTTTTATTTTAAAAAATTAAATTTAGGATTTTTTTTGCTTATCTTGTGCTTTTTATGCTTTTAAACCACAA
The DNA here is from genome assembly GCA_017399665.1 of Clostridia bacterium. The sequence continues at coordinate 5,427 of JAFQBR010000187.1, forward strand.
TTTGTAGATTTTTAACCAATTTAGCCAGCCTTTCAGTTATTAAACGATAAAAAAAGAGCAACGCTTTGCATTGCCCTTTTAATTCATCTTTTATTTAAGCTCTGTCACAACAAACGGTTGATAAAATAAGTTTTATATACTTCGTAATAGTTTGTTATTTGCAAATTTTTACAATTCCAACGTACGGCAAGTACGCTTCCTTGCAAAAATTTACAAATGCCTCCTCTTACTCGCATCTA
>JAFQBR010000188.1 GCA_017399665.1 Clostridia bacterium
AATAATAGTTTTACAACGCCACGTTCACCACTTCTGTTCTTTTCAATAATGATTTCCGCAACGTCTTTTTCAACCGCACCAGACGCAATTTCTTGAGGTGTTGCAATTTTATCAGGTCTATGAATGAACATAACGATATCGGCGTCTTGTTCGATAGAGCCCGATTCACGAAGGTCGGAAAGCATAGGTCTACCCTTTCTTTGAACGTTACCACGCGATAACTGCGAAAGAGCAAGCACGGGAACGCCAAGTTCCTTTGCCATAACCTTTAAGCCCCTTGAAATTTCAGTAACCTCCTGTTGTCGGTTTTCACTTGTTCTATTATCTGGGTAAATAAGCTGTAAGTGGTCGACAATAACAAGGTCAAGCCCTTTGGTTGCCTTTAATCTTCTACACTTAGAAATCATTGTGGGAACGGTATTAGAGGGTGAATCGTCAACGAAAATTTGCGCTTTAGAAAGCTCCTTTCTAGCAGCCCACATACGTTGCCAGCCTTCTTCATCATCTTCAGAAAGTTTACCCTTTTGTAAACTGTCCATTTTTACACGACCGATAGAGCAAAGTAGCTTTTGAGCAAGCTCTTCACGCGTCATTTCCAGCGCGAACATAGCGCATACCTTATTTTCCCTTAAAGCAATGTTTTCCATCATATTAAGGGCAAGCGTGGTCTTACCGTCAGAAGGACGGGCAGCTAAAATAACTAAGTTACCCTTTTTAAAGCCGTTGGTAAGGTCGTCTATACGGGTAAAGCCTGTTCTTAAACCGCGCTTAAAGTTTTTATCACGCTCAAGATTTTCAAGTTCTTCTAAAAGTGGATCGTAATAATCGGCTATAGAAACAAGGCTTGAGGTTTCGTTTTCTTCCGAAATTCTAAAAATTTCGCTTTCGGCAAACTGTAAAGTCTTTTTACTATCCGTACTCTTGCGTGATTCAGTAGCAATCTTTTCGCTACTTTTAATAAGACGGCGCAAAGTGCTGTCGCGCTTAACTATCGCTTGATATTGCGGATAGTTTGCGCTTGAAGGCATACTTTGAACGATAGTCGTTATATAATCCATACCGCCAGCCTTTTCTAACGTTGCACTCTTTTCCATCATGTCAGAGAGCGTTACGATATCTATGGGCTTGTTCATTCTTGCAATGTCCTTCATTGCGCGAACGATAAGCTTGTGAGATTCAATATAGAAATCCTCTTCCTGTAAAAGAGCTAGCGTTTCAAGCTGAATTTCTTGGTCAACGAGCAAGCAACCAAGCAATGATTGCTCGGCTTCTAAGCTATATGGAAACGCGCTAAATTTATCTGCCATAATTCCCTCTTTTTTACCCACCGCAGTAAATTGCGATGGGTAAAACTTTATTTGTTTACTGTTTTTCGTATGTTATATTGCCCTTATTATAGGCTTTATCAGTTAATTTTGTAATAAATCAATTATTCACAAAGAGCAACAAATTGATTTAACGCATCTTCAAAAGAATTCATTGCTGCATCGAAAGCGTCCTTTTTTGTAAGGTCTACGCCTGCAAGCTTTAATAATTCAACGGGACTATCGCTACCGCCTGAAGATAAGAACTTGAAGTAATCCTTAACAGCGGGTTCGCCTTCTTTATAAATTCTTTCTGCAATAGAAATAGCACTTGTAATACCTGTTGCATATTTGTAAACGTAGAAAGATCTGTAGAAATGAGGAATTCTTGCCCATTCGTAAGCAATTTCTGGGTCAGAATACATGCTTCTACCAAAATATTTTCTGTTAAGACCAATATACATTTCGTTAAGTGAATCTTTAGTTAAAGGCTGACCGCTTTCTGCTTGAGCATGAGCAAGAGCTTCAAATTCTGCAAACATAGTTTGACGGAATAACGTGCCTTTAATCATATCCATATAGTAGTTAAGTAGGTACTTTTTAAGCTTAACGTCTTCAGTTGTTGCAAGTAGATGCTTTAATAGTAATACTTCGTTAACGGTTGATGCAACTTCTGCAACGAAAATTCTATAACCTGACTTAGATTCAGGTTGAGCCTTGGTTGAAAAATAAGAGTGCATTGCATGGCCAAGCTCGTGAGCAAGAGTAAATATATTTGAGGTTGTATCTTGCCAGTTTAATAGAACGTAAGGATGGGGAGCTCTGTGAACGCTAATAGAATATGCGCCACTTCTCTTTCCTTCTGTTTCTTCAACGTCAATCCAGCCGTTATCATGCGCATTTTGTAAAAGGTTAGCATATTCTTCGCCAAGAGGCGCAAGACCTTTTTTAACTAGAGCAAAGGCATCTTCATAACCTAGCTTTAAGTCTGCATCATCAACAAGTGAAGCATATACGTCGTACATGTGAAGTCTGTTAACGCCCATAACTTTTTTACGAACTGAAACGTATTTGTGCATAGTTTTAAGTCCGCGATGAACGCTCTTAATTAAGTTATCGTAAACCTTGGGATTAACGTCTTCGCCTTCTAATGCTTTAGAAAGACAGCTTTCATATTTTCTAACTCTTGCAAAGTAAATATCTTTATTAACGTGTGAAATGTAAGTTTGAGAAATTGTGTTAATAAGGCCGATAAACGCGTTATAGAAGGCTTTAAAGGTTTTCTTGCGAACGTTTCTATCGGGGTCTTGCATTAATACACCGTACATACCGTGCGATACTTTTACCTTTTTACCGCGAACTGTAATTTCGGGGAAAGGAAGATCGGCATTGTTTATCATACCAAAAATATTAGAGAATGAACCGAATACTTGACCGCCCATAGCTAAAACAGCTTCCGCCTCTTTGCCAAGCACGTGGGGTTTTTCCTTAATAATACTCTTGATTTCGTAATCGTAATCTTTAAGCGCAGGGTCGTTAGCAAACGCCTGTAAGGTCTTTTCGTCTAACGCTGTAAGTTCAGGCGTCATAAATGCAATTCCTGAAGAAAAACGTACTGCAAGAGCTTGAACCTTTGCCTGTAAAGCATTATATTCAGAATTTCTTGTATCTTGGTCGTGAAGCATGTGCGCATAAACTGAAAGAAGCTCAATATCGCCCATTACGTCATAAAGAGCGTCAAAACAAGCTTTTACGTTTTCTACGCTATTAAGCTTACCTTCGTATTCTGAAAAATCAAGACGTGTTGCAACTTCTGCATAAAGTTTTTCCCAATCTGCCATAGTTGCAAAAATATCTTCTGTTCTCCATTTTAAATTAGCGGGTACTTCATTTCTCGGTTTCATAATTTCTCCTTTTTGGCGGTAATATAAGTCGCCTTAATAATTTATTGGTTTTGGCAAAATTTAAGCAAAAATCAAACTTTAAAGTAAGATAAACACTTTTTGCCTATTCAAAAATTTCTGTTTGAGCCAGCTCGTAGCTGATTAAAATATTAGCGTGAGTAACGTGCTTAATAATATCCCCTTTTTTAAACTCTGGTATGGGTTTTTCAACGTCAAAAAGAATATTTCTTTCAAAATATTCTTGCTTTTTTTCAGACCAGTCAAGAACAATTATGCTTATAAAATCAACGCCGTCCTTAACTGTTACAGAGCTATCTATACGCACAAACGCATTCTTTCCTTCCGTCCTCATACCAACGTCCATGTCATGAAGCATTTTTACGTAAGAAGCAACGCGCTTATACTTTATTGAAAAGATGAAAAACATTATTATTGCGTACACCGAAGAAATAAATATACAAGCGAGCAATAAAGGTGTTCTTAACGGGGTATCATATTCTGCGCGAACGTAAAAAATAAAGAGTGTAATCGTTATTGCAAGCACTACTGCAAGCGATATAAAAAAGCCAATCAGTATTCTCTTTTTAGAAGCGTGCGCGTCGTTGTAATCTTTAGAATTATAAACGTTCACCATAATTATTCAGCAATAAACAAAACGCCTATCGTATTTTTTCCACAATGCGTAGAAACTGTTGCTCCTGCTTGTGTTTCAATAATTTCTTCAAAGTCAAAGTATTCTTTAACTTTTGCAATAACTTCTTCAACAAGTTCTCTTCCGTCACAAGGACTATGAGTTACAAAAACACGCCTTTTATCGTAATTTTTATATTCTGTCGCAACGTCTTGAACGTATGAAGATAATGCCCTTTGTAAAGTGCCCATATATTTTTTCTTAACCTGTAAAGCACCGTCGTTTTCGTAAATATAGGGGTGAATTTTAAGTATTTTTGAAGCAATTAGTGCAACAGCCGAGCATCTACCGCCCTTTGCAAGATAGTCTAATGTATCAACTACAAAAGAGGTTTGCACCTTGCCTGTAAGCTCGACTATTTTATTGTAAACCTCTTCAACAGCTACTCCCTCCTGAAGCATATCGCTTGCTTTAAGCATTAAAAGCGCCTCGCCTGTTGAAAGAGCCTTTGTATCTACTACGTAAACGCCATCAATTTCTTTAGCCGCCGCCAACGCATTATTAAATGAAGTTGAAGCCTTTGAGGATATTGAAAAGTGGATAATCTTTTCGCAATCTTTTTTTACTTCAGTAAAAAACTCTTTGTATTCTTCAACTGAAACAGCTGCCGTTTTGGGAAGCTGACCTGTTTTCTTCACGTAATCAAAAAGCTCTTCTGCTTTAATTGCAACGCCGTCTTTTTTTTCTTCAAGTCCCATAATGATAGTAATGGGTATTGTTCTAAAGCCTCTATCCTGTAAAATATCGGGTGATAAATCACAGGTAGTTTCTGCAGTAATAATGCAATTTTGCATAAATTTCTCCTATAAGAATTTGTTAAAAAAACAAAAACTTTTAATTTTTATTATTCTTCGCCGAACAGAAAATCGTGAATTGACTTTCGCATTTGATAAAACCAACCGCAAAAATCGCCAAGTTTTCCATCCTTTCTCTCTATCATAAACGAAGTAACAACTCCGTCTACATTATCTAAATCAATCTCGTCTAAAAAGCGGCTATCGCGACTGTTTTCTCTGTTGTCGCCTAAAACGTAAACGTGGTTTTCAGAAACGGTGAATGGATCAGGCACATAGCTGTGATCCATTGGCCTATAATAGGTTAAACCCTTTACGCCTTCATATTCTACAAGTTCAAAGTGATCTTCGCCAGCTTTTTTCAAATAAACGTTACCGTCTTCCATCACAACAGTATCACCAGCCGTTGCGATAACTCTTTTTATATAAGCTCTGCCGTCTGCCCCTTCCCCGCTTCCGTCAGGTAACGTAAAAACTATAACGTCGCCTCGGTTAATATCCGCAAGCTTATCTACGTACAAATAGTCGCCACTTTGCAACGTATCGTTCATAGAGTCACCTACAACCTGAACGGAATAAATCCAAAAGAATTTTACAAAAATTAAAAGCGCACAAACAAGTCCTAAAAGGACTGTTATAACAATACTGACAAAACTTTCTTTTTTACTAGATGTTTTTTGCGTCCAACCGTCTTCAAAATCAAGCTCATCTTCTAAGTAAAAGCTTTGCTCGCCATCACTTTCTTGAACATCATAATCTTCAAACTCCTCGTCGTCTAGATTGTAATCTTCATCCTCAAACTCCTCGTCGTCTAGATTATTATCTTCATCCTCAAACTCCTCGTCGTCTAGATTGTAATCTTCATCCTCAAACTCTTCGTCCTCTAGATTATTATCTTCATCCTCAAGCTCTTCGTCCTCTAGATTGTAATCTTCATCCTCAAGCTCTTCGTCCTCTAGATTGTAATCTTCATCCTCAAGCTCTTTGTCCTCTAGATTATTATCTTCATCCTCAAGCTCTTCGTCCTCTAGATTATCGTACGCATCTAAATTCTCTTCGAGCTGTTCCTCAGGCAAATTATTATTCTGTTGTTCAACGCCATAACTTGGATCTACGGTATAATCTTCTTGCTCTACCTCTTTCCCGTCCGCGTTTATTAAAGAATGTCTTTTAGATTTTTCCATACAACAACCCTATAAAACGATTATTATCAAACTTATAAACTTAAATTAACAATAAATTGTTAATAGCAAATCTGCTTTCCGCCTCTATTTTTATTGCTACGATATTTTCGTAATCTTTGATACCCATTCGGTTTTCATCCTTAAGATTTGCAAAAGCAATTTGAACGTTTTGCCAAACCTTACTACCCTTAAGATCAACAACGGTAAAATATGGATGATGTTCACCATTTTTAGAAACTATGATACTTATCTTTAATTTTGTGTAATCTTCACAGTAAACGTTACCCTTGATTATAGAGCGAGCATTGGGATTAAATCTGCCTTCAACTATTCTATAGTTGAGCAAGCCAAATCTTGAAGTAACACCCGTTATTCCGTTAGCGCACTCTGCAAGCTCTACTTGAGTGCTTTCGTTGAAGAATATTTTACCTATTGAGGAACTAAGCTCGTCGCATATAGTAAAACAGTCAACCCCATTTCTTGAAGAATAAATCATATTCGTAGAGGTTGCAGCTACAGGTTCTTGGAATTTTTTAAGAACAATTCTAGAACTTACAGTAACACCGTTTTTATATTCAGCAACTGCAAACGCGTGAATAAAATCCACACCGCCACCAAGTGGCATTTTAAAATATCTGCACTTTTCGGTGCTTTTAGTCTTAATTGCGGTCATCAAGCACCAATTTCTTTTAGCTGGGTCATTTATGCCCTCGCTCATGTAAACTGAAATATTTCTTATTTTTTCAGGATCAAAGCCAGAAACCTCAGCAAAAGCGTTGCGCTTATCATCACCAACAGCAATTGATAATGCAGGCGATTCCGGAAAATATA
>JAFQBR010000189.1 GCA_017399665.1 Clostridia bacterium
CGTCACCAATACCGTATTTATAAATAAAGGTGTCTAATACCTCGGCTACGTCATCTACTCTGCTGTTATATAAATTGTAAATTTGGTCAAAACCACCGCCTATAAGCCCGCCTACGCGCAGAATCAACATTATGCTTATAGTGGGGAACAGCAACGGTAGCGTTATGTACCAGAACTGTTTTACCGTACCAGCGCCGTCTAGCGTTGCAGCCTCGTAATATTCAGGCGAAATACCGCTTAGCGCCGCTAAATAAATAATTGCGCCCCAGCCTACTTCCTTCCAAATATCGGATGCTATAAGCATGGTTATAAACTGATCGCCCTCACCAAAGACGTCAAGCTCTACCCCAACTCTTCTAAGCAGAATGGTTACCGGACCGGTAACAGTATCAAACAATGAAAATATTAAGCCTGCGATTACTACCCAAGATACAAAGTGCGGTAAATAAACGATTGTTTGAATTACGTTTTTAAGTGTTTTTCTTCTTACCGCGTTAAGCATGATTGCAAGTAGTATTGGCGCAGGGAACCCAAAAAGTAACTTTAATAGGTTAATTTCAATAGTGTTCCAAAACGCCTGCCAAAAACCCGGCATATCCGGACCAAATAAGGTTTCAAAGTGCTTAAACTGCACCCACTTGCTACCGCTAATACCAAATCTTGGAACGTAATCTTTAAACGCAATAGTTATACCGTACATTGGCCAGTAAGCAAATATTGCAAGTAGAATTACTGCCGGAGCAAGCATGCCATAAAACACTCTATGGTTCCAAATTTCTTGCAGAAGCTTTTGAAATTTAGTCTTTTTGGGCCTTTCTTGTTTTAAAAGGTCACTATTTGTTTGAATGTTCGCTTCTTCCATATTTCCTCCTATAGTTTACTGCTGTATATAAAAATGTAAAAATTTTTATCCGATAAATATTTTCTTATACTAACTTCTTTTTCCGTACTTTTCACGGTAATCCGTGGGGGATAAACCAAGCTTTTGTTTAAAAGCTTTTGTAAAATGATAATAGTCGTTATACCCTACTAAATAACCGATTTCACTTACCGAATTGTTAGTTGTAAGCAATAGCTCTTTTGCTTTTGTCATTCTGCACTCAATTACAAACTCTATAAAAGAGGTTTTTGTTTCCTTTTTAAAAAGCCAGCTTAAATAGGATGGGTTATATCCGTATTTTTTTGAGTATACGTCAAGCGATTGAACTTGCGCAAAATTAAGCTGAATGTCTTTCATAATAGAGTTGATTATTGAGTTAGCCGTCTTATTGCACGCTTTATCTAAAACCTCGTTTAGTTTTTCGTAAAGCACGTCAGCATTTAAAAACTGCTTGATTAAAGGCTTTTTGCCTGATATTTCGTTTGTAAAAATAATACCGAATTTTAACGAATGTAAAATAATTTCATCCACCAAACAAGTTAAATCGTAAAGGGTTAGTCTATGCTTTATCACTAGCTCTTTAAGCGTAGAAACCAAAACCCTTATTTCGTACTTATTTTCGCACTTTGCAAGTTTATTTAAGTATTCGCTAGTCCCCTTATTTTTTCTGTAATTTACAAAATCGCAAGTTTGATCGATAAAGGATTGATTTGCATTTACAAGGGCTATTTTTAAAGCTATCGCGTAATTATCCCCTTCTACCTGGCAAAGACTTGCCGTCAAAGTTTGCTCGCTTACCGTACCCTTTATTTTATCCACCGCCTTATATGGGCAGATTAAAATTTTAACGTTATCCTTTTCGTAAATAAAAATGCAATCTGTAAAGCTTTTTGATTGCTTTAAACTGCCGTTTATTACCGCAAAAACACACTCGCTTTTACTTAAAACGTCGTTGCTTTCAAAATATTCTTTTAAGCTCTTTTGTAAAAGCTCTTCGTCTACTTCAAAATCCTGTATGGCTTTAATCCAAAAATTATCTTGCGATAAACTGCTTTCTTCCTTTGTAACCTTGCTTAAAACGTTTATAAGCTCCTCTACCTTTATAGGCTTTGTTAAGTAGTCCACCGCGCCAAGCTTTAAGGCGGTGATAGCATATTCAAACTTATTGTACGCACTTAAAAAACAAAAGCCTATTTTTGAGTTTTTACATCTTACCTTTTCAGCAAGTTCAAAACCGTTCATGCCGTCCATGTAAATATCGCAAATTACAAGGTCGGGCTTAAGCTCTAAAATTTCTTTTTCAGCAATAAAGGGGTCGGTAGAAAGTCCACAAACTTCAAAGCCGTGACTTTTCCAATCAATAATGCTTTTTAACTCTGTTAAAAGCCAATATTCATCATCAATAAAATATACCGAACGCATATTACTCTCCCCTGTAAATCTTTACAACTACGATTGTTCCTTGTCCCTTTTTACTAAATACTCTCATGGAGCTTTTTTGACTAGCAAGTAGACGTAATCGTTGTTTTATGTTATGAAGTGCTATTCCGTTACCAATTTTTAAATCCTTTTTCTTGTTTTCGCGAAGGTCTAGGTTTATCTCGCGCACTTTTTTTGCATCCATACCTAAGCCGTTATCTATAACGAAAAAGGTTACGTAATGCGCCCTTAACCTGCAAACCAATTTAATTTTACCCGATTTTTTTTGCAGTCCGTGTATAAAGGCGTTTTCTATTATAGGTTGCAAAATCATTTTAGGAATAACTACGTCGTAGTACTGCTCGTTGCAGTCAATTTCCACCTCGATATTAGGATATCTGCTAGTCTGTAAGCTTAAATATGAACGTACCATTGAAAGCTCTTCGCCAACAGTACCCGTATCGTCTATTGTTAAAGCACTTCTTAAAAAGTCGCTTAAATCTTCAATACATTTTTTTGCCCTGTCTAACTCTCCGCAATAAATAAATGAACGCAAAAGCGAAAGCACGTTTATCATAAAATGCTTATTTATTTGCGAATGCAAACTATTAAGCATATATTCTACGTTTCTAAGTTCTAGGGCAAGCTCACGGTTTTTTTGCTTTAACATTTGGTCGTTAAGCGTTTTTACAGAATTTACCATTTCGTTAAAGCTATCTATTACCTGATTAACTTCATCATCTTGACTGTGCGGGATAATTTCGATTACGCTATCCTTTTTAAAGCGCGAAAAGGTGTTAAATAAGTAATCAAGCGACTTAGAGGTTTTTCGCTTTAGTAGTAACGCAAGCACAACGCAAAAAGCACCCGATATAACCGTTGAAACTACAAGAACTATAAAGCTATCTTGCATGGCGGTCCAAATATACTTTTTATCAAAAACACCTACTAAATTCCAAGAAAAATGATTAAGCAAAAATCTTTTTGAGTAGTGGTTTGATTTTTCTATTGTTTGAGTGCTGAAATTGCCCGAACTTAAAGGTATTGTTTGCCCGTCCGAAATATAAAATTGCAACCCGTCGAATGCAGCGGCATAGCTGTTTAAAATGTCTGAACAAATTGAAGAATTAAAAATCAATACTCCAACGCCTATTGTTTGGAAATAACTGCTACTGTTAGGACGCATATCCTTTACGTTTCTTACAATAGCACAGTGCTGAGTGTAAATCCCATCTACGTAATAAAGCTTTACAAAAAATGCTTCTCCGTTTGCATACTCTGGATTTTCTGCCATTTGAATAATTTGTGGCAGAATTTCGGGCACGTAGTCTAAGCCGGCGTTGTAATTTAAATAAAATTCACCATCTAACTGCCCCGAACTGTTTCTAGGAACGTATACTGCATTGGCAAAATATTTATCCATAGAAAGGAATATGCCAAAATGCTCGAACACCTTTAAAACAGCCTCGTCGCTAGTATAAATTTCTTCCGTAAGATCTTGAAAATGCTCGTCCAAAAACATTGCTCTACTTGTTGTATTCAAGCGTTCTAGCAGGTTTTCTACCTCGTTATAAACTTGCTCTGTCAAAATATCTGTTTTTTCAGTTGCAAACTTCCTTTGATCACTATACATAATCCCCATAGCGATACCGAAAGAAAGAATTAAAACGCTAAAAAGCGATATAAAATTGACAAAGTAAAAAGTCTTACGGCTATTCTTCATGTTAATCCCCGATTATTATTATCTAATAATAAAAATTAGTTTTCAATTAAAAGTTTTTGTATAACTATGTGTTATTTTTAGATTTTTACTCTTTTTTGATATTTTTAGTGCAAAAACTAGCATAAAAAAACACTAAAAAACGCAAAAAGCGATTTTAGTGTACAAAAAGTTTTATATAAATATAAAAAATAAGCATTGCTCAAATTTTAATAAACAATTAAGTGCGATTTTTGCACAAAATAAAAAGTCGCCCTCTTAGCGAGAACGACTATAAAGGAATACTAATCTCGCTTAGCTACCACACTATCACAAGCCCGTTTTTTGACTTTGAACGCAAGAAAATAGTATACCCCTATCGAAGTATAACAAACGGCTACTTTTAAATTGTGATAATGTGGTGTTTTCATTATAGCTGAACGCAAAATAAATGTCAATTAAATGTGGTTATTTCCAATCATTTTCATAAAATGAAAATGAATTTTTTATTTAGTCCTTTTGGATATTTATATTCTTTTACCGTTGATTACTTTTTCTTTTTTGGCTGTTTTTCACAATGATTTTACACAAAAAAAGCAGTCTATAGGTCGATTATCGACAACTTTGTGCTATTTTTTACAAAAAAATAATACCCACTACTTGTTTTTTCTTATTTTTTAAACATTTTTAGGGCAAAAAAACCAACTAAAAAGCCATAAAAAAACAGTAATAACCCCTCCTATAAGTCGATTAACAGCATTTTAAGCAAAAAAATAACGGCGCAAGCGATTTTTATCGCCGCGCCGTTTTTTTAGTTAATTTTTTACCTTATTTACAAATATCAATTTATGTAAATGTTAGTATAATCTACTTAAGGTAATAACGTGGTCTACGTAAGAATGGTGTCCGTTTACGTCGTAATCAAATACTTGGAATACTAAACTTACGTGTTCAAAGCCTTCCCAATCTTCACCAAATGCTTCTGTAATAGCTTGATTTAAAGATTCCATATCGATAGTGATAATACCGCTACCTTCTGCGCCGGTCATTTCGTAACCGTATTCTAAAAGATCAAACTTAACGTTTTCTGTAACTATCATATTTTCGGGATTTTCTTCGTCATAGTTTAGTACGATATAGAAGTTATAACCGTCTTCCATTTCCCATCTTTCGCCAAGTTTATTAAAGAAACCAACGGTGTATTCGCCGTAGTATGGAGTTAAGTCTTCAACAACAAAGTTGCCGTCTACACCCTTTTCGTTTTCTAAACCGCAACGTGAGCAAACGTAGGTTGTTCCGTTCCAGTAATATTTATGAGAAGGTGTTACGTAATTATAACTATCTTTGTATCCGCAACATTTGCAATAAGTAAGCCTTGTTCCATATTGAGTACAAGAGTCTTGAATGTATCTATTATAACGCATTGCGTGTACTATTCCGCTACCATTATACCATTCGCCTTTAACATCAAAGCGGTACTCATCATATTCGCATAAAACAAACGTTCTATACCAACCGCTTTGGTCTTGGCCATCTAGATAATATACCTGTCTATTGTATTTGTCGTATTTTTCTACGTAATAAATACCGCAGGTAGTACATTCTCTTCTTGAAACTCTTACGTCGCCTTCATAGGTGGTAGTATATTCCCATCTGTGCGTTAAATATCTACGAGATAGTACCTTTGTGTAAATTACTTCATCTCCGTCATAGAAGGTATAAGTTTCTCTGTCAACTGTATAGCAGCTTTCATCACTTTCCCATTCGTTATAAGTTGTAGAAACTTCGTAAGAGAAAGAACATTCTGTTATAGCGCATACGTATTTGCCGTCTGATGATCTCCAAGCAAGGTTACAGCTACCGTAAATGTATGTATCATATATATCAGATTCTTTTCCACAAGCACATTCGCGATATCTAAACGTAACTGTTCCACAATGAGTGTCAAACTCTTCATAATGGTCATAGCACCAATGAGAATAAATGTAATTTTCGTAAAGAGACATAATCTCATCACAAGCAGGACAATACTCGATACGGTTTACACCTTCTTCACAAGAGGTTGCGTTACCGCTTAATTCATATCTTGTACGGGTTGGTGCGTGTTCTATACCAGCTTCCTCGCCAATGTGATTGCCTGCTTGGTCTAAACGATATAAAACGTAACTGCAATCGGCATTGAAAACTTTTTCGTATCCTTCGCCTGTTAAGCGATCCATATAGTAAACTCTTCTGCCGAACTCGTCGTTCTTATATTCATAGTGATAGAAGCATTTTCCGCACTCTGTACAGTATTCTTCACGCAAATATTTACCGTCGTCTGTAGCGCCTTCTTCAACTCTTCTATTGTGCTGTTCTGCTTTATAATAGAATACTTGTTGATCTTCATAACCGTCTTCAGTTACGCCAAAGCTATAAACTGAATAAGAGGTTACCATACAGTTTTCATCTCTTGTTTTATAGCTGTATCTGGTATATACAAAGCCACAGTCAACGCAAGTATACGTTCTTAAATAGCGGTCAAATTCCGTTTCTGTATCGGCAAGCCATTTTGAGCTATTTGTAAACGAGCATTCACTATTTAAAGACAAAGAAGAATAATAATTTACACTATGATATCCGCAAGGACAATCATAAATATAAGCTTCTAGTTTACCGCAGTCCGTATTTGTGCTGAATAAATCAATTCGATATTCATAGTGCCAATCGTATCTGCTTTCGTATTTATAATCACAAAGCTTACAAGTTGTAATAACGTTAACACCATATTCACAGTCTCTGTTTTCAGTTAAGAATTCATAATTGTATTCGTAAATATGGCTTGATCCCCTTTCCTGGCGAACTACTTCACCGCTAGAAACAAAATAACTCTTAATATACTCGCATTCGTTATATTCAAAACTATAACCAACGCCAGATTGAGCAAGATAATAAATTTCTCTACCGTATTCATCATACTTATAGGTCTCTGCTATTTCACCGCAATCATCACAAACGTAAGTTTCAACGGTTATGCCGTCTACTACTTCTTCTGTTAGGTGCGTGCTATGGTTAGCAACCTTATATGATTTTTCGTAAACAACCTTATCGTTTAAGTAAACGTTGAATCCGCCAACTGTATAACAGCCGTCCTTTTCGCTGTTAATACTTGCTAGGTAAACTACGTCACCGCAGGTTTCACATTTATAATATGAGCCTTTTTCGTAATCTGAATAACTGCCGTCGTATTCCTTACCGCTTACGCGAACGAAGTTACAATCTCCGCCCTTTTGATATAAATTTTCATGATAGTATCCGCAAGCACAAGTATAAGTGTAGAATGTTGCGCTACCGCATGAGGTTGCAAGGGTAATTACTTGTTCTCTACTGCTATGTCCATTATTAAAGTAAACGTTTTTCTCTTCCCTATAATCACATTTTGAACAAGAGTAAACTGCCATATAACCGTCATAACAGCTTAAAGAACCTTCTAACAGTTCGTATGAATAAATAGTATCGTGATAGTTATAATGTTCATCGCGTCTTACGTTTCCGCAAGTTGTACAGGTGTATTCTTCCCAACTGTATTTTTCGCATTCGTCAGTTTGGAAGCTGTCGGTTAATTCGTAAGTATGGGGATCTTCACTGCTTGTTTCTTTTGTTTTAGTGTTATACCAGAAAGAAACGGAAGAAGAAGTATTGTTGCCAAGTTCTTCAGCCATCATTTGGTAGTTAACTTCACTGCGTACCGTTTTGCTACCGCTTACCCATATCGTGTAATATACTTCGTACGTTCTATAGGTTTGTAAGTCTATATCCACCCAATCACCGCAAGAATCATTTACCCAAAGTCCGTAAGAGGGTTCGTAGTAATATCCATAGTGTTCGCACCAACTGCCTGTTAATGTGTCATGATTGTGAATTGATACAACGTATTTATCGCATAAAACGCCGTCTACTTCTTCTTGACCGATAAGCTCGCGATAATTACTTTCGTTTAACGTAATTGCTTTATCGCAACCGCTAACAAACCAGTAATTTTCGCCATCTTTATGAACTGTATATGAATAATCGTAGTAGAAACTGTTGATAATCTGTCCATCTGTAAATTCAATAGACGCTAATGCTTCTTCTATTTCATCAAAGATACCTTCAAATTCAAGCTTATATGAATCGTTAAGCTTAATTGTTAATTTTCCTTCTGCAGTAGTTTCATATTTGTAGCTACCAGAACTGCTACCGTAACCGCCACCGCCAATTACCATTTCATCAAGAATGATTGTAATAGTTATTGCCTTGCCTGAATTATCTGTGTTAATAACAATGCTTGTTTCGCCGATATAGTCAATTACTTGGCTTGCTTGTTCTAAAAGCATATCTACAAATTCGCTAGCTTCTTGCTCGCTAGAAACTTGACCTGATGCAAGTAAAACTAATTCTACAACGCTGTAATTAGCGCACATTTCTTCAACTTGAGCAAGCATTTCGCTAATATTTTCTACAGTAGTACCAACAAGCTCGCCAACCATTTCGCCAATAACTAAATCTTTGTATTCGCTAACGATTTCTTTAAGTCCAAGCTCGCCCATTTCCATACCGTTACCTTCTTCCATAACGTATTTAATCTTGTTTTCGATTAAGGTATAGAAGTCATCTAAGGTAAAGCCTTCTGCTTCAAGTCTTGCAGAAATATCGCTTTCAAATTCGCCAACAGTCATGCCTAAAAGCTCGTTTACTCTATCGAATAACCCTTCAACGCTACCTGCGCCGCAGAAGCTATCTACTAATTCTTCAACAGTTAAATCACAAGCCTCTTCTAGCATTTCGTAAAGCTGTTGAGCGTCTAAAGTGAATGCATAACCAGCATCTGTTTTTGATTTCGCAAAGAAGAATTCAATAACCGCGCCGGCAAAGTTTTCAACGTCTTCATCAGAAATATTAAGCGCTGTTGCAATCATTGTGCGCGTATCTTCCGCTAAAGCGTTAAGGTAAATTTCTCTAAGCTGAATTAAGGGGAAATCAATATAATATTGCATGAAGTCTTGAGATGATACTATATAATTTTCTTCGCCATAGGTAGAGGCAAGGAAGAAATATACTTTTTCATCCTTAAGTATTAGCTTGATTGTTCCAAAATTTTCCTCTTCATCAGTAACGTTGCCATCTGCGTCATAAGAAATATCTATCATTCTAACAATAACTTCGCCGTGACCAACAAGGTATCCGTTATCGTCGAATCCAAAGGTAAGCTTTGCTATATCAAAGGTTACAATCTCATCTCCATCATGAACGTCGTTTCTATATCCTGTTTGAGTCCAAACAAAATCTTCAAGAGTGATAAAGTAGCTGTCTGCTGAGGTAATGCTATCAATAAGGTTACCGTAGAAACCAGCTTCGCCTTGATTTAAAGCGGGGTGTTTTTCGCCACAAGTTGTACAGATAAAGTCTGCGCCGTAAGAGTGGCCAAGCTCTGAAACGTAATCTGCCCTGTAACTATCGCCACACTTCTTATCCTTACATACGTATAAGGTGTAACCCTTAGTCGTACAGGTAGGAGCAATTACGGTTGCTTCGTATTTGTGTTCTTTTTTAGGTTTGTAATTATCCTTGTAGCTTTCACCGCAAGTCTTACAGGTGTGTTTTACGTAACCTTGTTCGTTACAAGAAGATTCAATCTCTTCCGTATCGTAATCGTGACCGGTCTTTGGTGTAAATTCTGCTTCGTAATGCTCGTTACATCTTATACATTTATATTTTGTATGGCCGGGAACTTGACAGGTTGCATGTTTCTTTTCGCCCTTGAATTCGTGACCTAAAGCTTCTTCTGTGATTTCACGGTAAGATACGTCACACTTTTCACAAGAGTATTCAATATAACCGTCTGTTGTACAGGTTACTTCGTAAACTTTTTGGTTAAAGGTGTGGCCTGTTGCCTCTACGTAAGAATCAACGTAACTTTCTTTACAGCCTGCATTCTTACAGGTGTGTGTTGTGTAACCTTGTGTTGTACAGGTTGCTTCAGTTACCA
>JAFQBR010000018.1 GCA_017399665.1 Clostridia bacterium
GCTTTAGCTGCGTCAACAACTTCGGTATGTCCGTGAAGAACGCAAGGATCTGTTACAAACTTAAAGGTGGGGTCGTAAACAATGTTTGCGCGAGCATCGTTACCCGTTGGATCACAGTAAGCGTTTAGATAAACCATATCACCCTTCTTAACTTCAAATACCTGTTCTGCTATAACGTAAGTACCTGCTGCTGTGTAAGCAACACAGTTTAAAGATGCATCGCCGGGTTTAATCTTTGCTCTGGTTGCGCTATCCTTAGAATAACCAAGATGTAACGCAGAAGCATTTGTTAGTCCGTTAATAACTAAAGTATGTTCAGGAATAATAATTTTACCATTTTCGGGTGCTTCAAAACCAAATGCCCAAGTGATATGATAAGTTGCCGATCTGCTGTAAACGTTGTGAAGTCCATCTGCTTCCCAACGATCGTTTTGTGAAGGATTATAACTTTGAGTACCTGACGTGAAGCCGTTATTTACACCCGAATAGTTCATAGTCCAAGCGTTACCGTCTTTTGCATAATCCCAGTAAAGCATTTGTCTATAATCAACAGCACAATTAGAAGCCGCGTAAATCTTAAGCATACTCTTTTCAAATGCAACCTTATATGCAGCTTCCTTTTCTGCAGTACCTGCAAGAGTTCCATCCCAACCGGAAGCGGCAATTTCTTCATCAGTCAAAGTAATCTTTCCAATTTCTTTACATAAAGTGGTTTGAATAACGCCTTCTTCTTCAGGAATTTCAGGTTCTACGTATTTTTTAAATACGAAAGAAGGATCCCAGTTAATTGAAACTCTTGAGTCAGAAACAGGATCGCCTTCGGTGTTAGCATACATTACTACGTATACTCTTTCGCCCGCTTCTACCTCAAAGGATTGTTCAGCAATTTCGTTATTGCCAATAGTAGAATAATTTTGAATATTTAGGCTTTCATCTGCAGGGTCTAAAAGAGTACGAATGCTTGCACTCTTAGAAAAACCTAAGCCTAATGACTTTGCGCTGTATAACATTTCTTTAATTTTTAAAACGCTTGCAGGAATAGTAACGGTACCCTTTTCAGGTGCAACGAAAGCAAACGCTATTACGTGGCCGTTTGCGCCTGAATAAATAATTTTATCTGCATCGGCATCAAAACGCTCTTGCGTGGTAGCATTATTACCAACGGTAAGACCTGCTATATGCGTATAAGAGAATTTATATGAGTTGCCATCGTTTGCCCAATTATAATAGTATTTGGTATTATATGCAGGAGAGGCGGTTTTTGCACCGATAAAGAACTCTATAGCGCTCTTATTGAATGCAGTTTCAAAAAGACTTCTCTTGTTAGCATCTCTTGAAGTGCCATCCCAACCGGAAGCGGTTTTTTCTTCTTCGGTGTAACCGATTTTTGCCATTTCTTCGCTTAACTTGTAAGAAATAGTATTAACTTCTACTGCTTCTTTTTCAAATACGAAAGAAGGATCCCAAGTGATTACCGCTCTACCATCAGAAATAAGGCTACCCATATCGGTATACAAGGTGATATAAACTCTGTCGCCCTTTACAACCTCGAATTTTTGTTCTGCGATAGCGTGCTCACCAACTGCATACGCTTGCATATTAAGGCTTGCATCAGTGGGTTTTAAAGTTGTTAAAACAGTGGAACTCTTTGAAAAACCAATCTTTAAAGCTTCATTGCCGGTTGCAACGTAATCTGCGCCCGCTGCGAATTTCACAAGGTTTAAGGTGCTTGCGGGAATGGTAATAGTTCCGTTCTCGGGAGCTACTACTGCAAGACCCCAAGAAAGACCATACGTTCCAGCATATACGCCCATATCGGTTGCAGTTCCGTTAAGGTTTGAAGCAAGACTGCCACCCCAGTTACCTGCGCCAACACCGTTTACAGCAACGTAAGAATAGCGCCAAGAGTTGCCGTCGCCAGCCCATGCATAATAAGGCTTCGCGGTATATGCAGAATTATATCCACTGTAAACCTCGATAGCACTTTTTTCAAAAACGGTTTTTAAAAACGCTGCTTTTGCGTCAACGTCACCAGCACCGTACGTGCCATTCCAACCGTCCCCATTAGGATAGTTGATTGCGTTAAACGCTGTAAGCTCATCAGCCGTATAAGTAATTTTGCTTAATTCTTCGCTAAACTTATACGTAATGCTGTTAGGAACGCTAACTTCATCTGCTTTAACGCTTGCTTTCTTAAAAGAAAA
>JAFQBR010000190.1 GCA_017399665.1 Clostridia bacterium
GGTCCCTATCCATCGTGGGCGTAGGATATTTGAGAGGCTTTGTCCCTAGTACGAGAGGACCGGGATGAACGCACCTATTGTGCACCTGTTGTCGCGCCAGCGGCACGGCAGGGTAGCGAAGTGCGGAGCAGATAAACGCTGAAAGCATCTAAGCGTGAAACTGACCTCAAGATAAGATATCCATTATCGAAAGATATGAAGACCCCTTGAAGACCACAAGGTTGATAGGTCAGAGGTGGAAGTGCAGTAATGTATGTAGCTGACTGATACTAATAGGTCGAAAGCTTATTCTCAAAGTTTCAAGAGAAACAAAGAGAAAGCGAATTAAACATATCGAAATTACAATTTACGTTTCCTTCACTTTATTAAAAAATCTATGCAGTTGTCAATCTTCAAAGATTGAATTAAATAGTATATATATTCCTGACGTGATGTTGGGAGTTTATATAACCATAGCGGTGACGATAGCATCGAGGATCCACCTGTTCTCATTCCGAACACAGAAGTTAAGCTCGATAACGCCCAAAGTACTTGGCTGGACACGGCCTGGGAGGATAGGTAGTTGCCGCTTCCATTATTCCTCTATAGCTCAGCGGTAGAGCATCCGGCTGTTAACCGGAGGGTCGCAGGTTCAAATCCTGCTGGGGGAGCCACTACGGAACCTGTTGAACCCCAAGGGGTTGTATAGGTTCCGTTTTTTTATACAAGATATTGTGTTTCATGAAAAAAGGACGTTTTCTAAAAAAATGAAAACGCCCTTTTTTTGTTTGTTATTAAATAAATAAATTTACAATAATTTTTAAATGATTTTCTCTATTTACAAAATTTACGTAACCTGTGCAAATATCTAAAATTTCTTCATAAAATAAAAAGGCCTGATGATCTTCCTCATCAGGTCTTTTTTTATTTGAGTTGTAATTGTAATAAATTTCTACTTTATCGTTAAAAAGTTTAACTTCTTTTACCAAATATTTTATAAGTAAAAGAGGTTCTTTTTTTATCGTTTTATTAAAAAATTTTAAAATATCTTCTTTTTTTAATGTTATTGGTTGTTTGTTTTGTTCATCAAAAATGGTTTTTTCGATAATTTTAAGCCTTTCTTCAAGTTCTAATAATCTTGTTTTTGTTGTTGAAGTAACTAAACCGTTTTCTATAGCAGAAAGAAGATTTGATAAACTTTTATTTATTTGTATTTTTTCGGTTTCTAGTAAAGTTAAATTTGTATTATCATGTGATTTTATATGATTTGCTTCTAGAATTTTTTCGGCAAGGTCGTTGATCATTTCCTTATCTTCAAAAATCTTCAAAGTTGTGTTCAAGACAATTTCTTCAAGAATATCTTTTCTAATAGTTTTCATTGAGCATTTGTTGTGAACCTTTCTATTTGAACATTTATAATACCGCATAACCTTTCCAGATTTACTTGTTCCTGT
Organism: Clostridia bacterium; assembly: GCA_017399665.1. Next base: position 1,434 of record JAFQBR010000190.1, read on the forward strand.
GTCAGAAGAAACTATATTTCCGCATAAGCCACACTTAACTTTATTTTTAAGAAGATATACTATTTCTTTTGGATGACTACCATAACGATTACCGTCGATAGTTTTATTAACTACGTCAAACAAATCTTGCGGGACTATTGCAGGATAGCAATTATAATAAACTTCATCTTTATGCTCAAAAATTCCTATATATTTTTTATTTCTTAACATACTTGAAAGTGTAGACTTAGCAAAGGGTTTACCCCTGTGTAAAAAACCATCTTTCGTTAAATCACCTATAATATCTTTGACAAATTTTCCAGAAGCGTATTCTTCAAATATACGTTTTACAACGGGAGCTTTGTTTTCATCAACTAGGATTTTTTTATTCTCAACCTTATAACCATAGATCAAAGTACCGCCAGTAAAATTTCCTTTAATTCGGGTTTCTCGCATTCCACGTAATACCTTTTGACTAAGTTCAGCAGAGTAGTATTCTGCCATACCTTCAAGTAACGATTCTAAAATGATACCCTCAGGTGAATCAGGAATATTTTCTTTAGCTGAAACTAATTTTATTCCATTATCTCTTAAGGTTTTTCGATGCATTGCCATTTCATATTTATTACGTGAGAAACGGTCAAGTTTATAAACAAGCACGATATCCCAAGCTTGTTTAGAACAATCTTTTAACATCTTTTGGAATGATGCGCGGTTATCGTTTGTTCCTGTTGTTGCTCTATCTATGTATTTATCGAGAATAACTATATCGTTGTATTTTGCATATTCAGTACATTCACGAATTTGTCCTTCGATAGATTGCTCAGTTTGTTTTTCGCTCGAATAACGAGCATAAATTACAGCTGTTTTCATTGTTGTTACCTCCATATTTCTTTGTTTTCTCTAATCGTAAACGAAAAAGTTTTAAAGAACAACTGACGTAGATCTTCGTAATTTCTTAAATAACTTGACAGTTTTGAGTCAAAACTATAAAAAATATACCTAAATTCATACTAAGCTGTACAAAAACCTTTCGCTCTAATGTCGAAAACTTCGACAAGGAGCGCCATCAGAAAACGGCTAGCAGTAAAAGAAAAAGATAAAAATAGTGCGTTAATATACTTGGTATTAAAAAGTTTAAGTGCTATTTTTAGCCTTTTACTGGGACGACGCTTTTCTGATATACTAACAAAGAAAATAATGTAATAATTACGTTAGGTAAAATAAGAGATGAGTCATATTTAATAAGGAAATTGTATTAAAAAGAATAAAAACTTGCATAGTTCAGTCAGTTTTCAAATTTAATCAAATAGTGTATAGTAGAGGCATAAAAGAAATATGGAGGTGTTGATATGAAAGAAGTCCAAATTAAAGATAATAAAACTAACTTAAAATGTTACATAGATGAATTTCCTAAAATAGAATTAATTCCAGATGAAGTTAAGCATTCGTTAGCAAATTCGTTAGAGCCTGTAATAGCCGAACATTTTATAAGGTATATAAAAAGAAAAGGCGAGCGAAGTAAAAATAAAGAAGAAAAAGAATAATATTTCGATACTACAATATAAAGCCCTTGACAAATAAAAGTTAATATGATATTCTTTATAACGAAACAAAGTGTTTCACTAAAAACTAAATAAAAGGGTATTGAATGAGAAAAATTAACGAACAGAGAATAAATGAAGTATACGAGTATATTACCCATGTACAGTATACGGAGAGTAGAACCCCCTCGATAAGGGAAATAAGTAAAGCTTGTAATATTTCAGGTAGCGCCGGCGCTTTACGAGCAGTTAGGTGTTTGGAAGAACGTGGAATGATAAACCGAACTTATAATCAAGATAAGAAAGTAATTTCTATACCGAACAATCTTGAATTAGGTAAAACAGCTCCAGTATCAATAATAGGAACGTGCGCGTGCGGAGAACCCATTACTGCCGTTGAAAATGTAGTGGCAACCGTAGCATTACCGGTAGAGATATTTGGAAGTGAAAAGCATTTTATTCTATATGCTAAAGGAAATAGCATGATTAAAAAGGGTATTTTTGATGGTGATTTAATGGTTGTGCGCGTACAAAATGCTGCAAACGCTGGCGACGTGGTAATTGCACGAGTAAACGACGATGAAGCAACCGCAAAGATATTAGCGATTAAAAATGGCAAGTATTATTTAAAGCCTGCAAACGATGAGGTAGACGAAATGGGTAAAAAAATATATGAGGATATATATCCTGTGGGTGAGTGGAGTATATTAGGCGTGGTCGATAACGTAATCCATAATCCGAATAACGGTATAATTTAAGAAGGTAACGAAAACAGTTTCCCTTTTTATGAATCTTTCTTAAACAAAACTGTGAAAAGCAAAATAATCAATTAAGGAGTAAGTAAGATGCATAAAATAAGACAAGAATTGAACCAAATTAGATATTATTACTCACGTCGTGAGCTTTTCGATAAAGCATTCGGGTGTGTAGGGAAAAGTGGCATAGTAGATTTAGTAGAAAAGTATAATAAAGCAGTATGTAATGCAGAACCAAGGTTGTATGAAATATATGTTTCAATATATATCGAAGGTTGTACGCAAGAAAACGCAGCAGATCAATTAGGTTATTCAGCAAATTACATATACAAAATGAATAGAAAATTGATTGCATTTTTCTTTAGTTATTTTAATAAAGAGGAAGTTGCTTGAAATTAAATTTTTATTTTAAATTATGTTATTATGAAAATTTACAAATAAGTTTAGTCTATACTGCATAGCAAAAAAAACAAAGATAAAGCTATTATGATGATAAAAGAGATATAAAGAAATTTTATAAAAAAACCTATCAGATTCCATTTGGAGTCTGATTTTTTTATAACTAAAAGTTGATAAGAATTTAGTAAGATTTGATAATAAAATGAAAATAATTTAGTAATAAGAATAAATGATAAAATAACAAAAATCTCCGATATAATCAAGAATTTTGAAAAGTGTAGTCAGTGGTGCTTTTTGTTTTTATGGTGTATAATCGAGGTGTAATCAACCTGAGCGCGCAAAGTTAACGATTACGCTTAAGCGGTTCTTGCAAGTAAGGTGGCCACCGACTGTTTACGAATCGCCGGAGATTAGTATTTCAGAAGCGAACGGTTGATTGCGAATAACAATTATATAATATATTCTTCGCTTA
>JAFQBR010000191.1 GCA_017399665.1 Clostridia bacterium
AGATATTCAAGCTATCTTCGGCGATTTAGAGCTTCCCTTGACGGAACAAAAGATATTGCAAAAAATAGCGGATGAGTGTAGCCGTTATATGGAAAACACCGCCTGCGTTGAAGGTCAAGATCTTGAAATCGTAGAAAAGTATATAAGCGCGTTAGGCAGGCTTTTAACCGCGCTTGATAAAATAGAAAAAAGCGAGCTTTCTTTAGAAGAAAAGCTTTCTTCAAAGCGCAAGGCTATTACCGACTTTTTACCTGCTTATAGCTTTATGGACGTTTCACGCTTCTTCGGTAAGGAAGAAGGAACGGTTAAGTTCTTAGGGGTAGACATTCTTACAGCGGAGAGCAGTTGGTTGCAAACACTTCCGTTTTTGCAATTATGCAGCTTGTTGGCGAATGTGAAAAAAGGGAATACGGCGCAATATTATTTGATAGCGGTGCGGGCGTGCAAAGCTCTGCAAACGCATTACATAAAACGTCAGACGTTATCGTTTGCTGTATGAGACCTTCTCAACAGTTTATTAACGGCACTAGATTACAGCTTGTAACCTACGAGGCACAGCTTGCAGAAAAGAAGGAATACAAGAGTGACGATAATAAGAAAATGGTTATTATTCTTCCCACCGCAGTTCCTGAAGAAAGCGAACAAACCAAAGAGCTTCAAAAGGCAAGCTTTGCAGAAATTTCTAAAATTGCAAAGGACTTCGCTCACGTTACGGACGGATATTTCTGTAAGGTAGAAAAGAGCGTTCACGAGGTTGGCTTATTCAAATGGCGTGAACAAATATTAGGGGTTAAGGATGCGCACGAGCTTTCAGATGAAGTAAGGAAGATATCCGACCTATACGCAGACGTAAAAACTATGCCCGAAGATGCTTCTAAGGCATACGGAATTTACTTAGAGCTTGCAAAAAGACTTATAGAAAATACTTAATATAAGTCGAAAACGCGTGAAATTACACGATTTTTCAACAATGAATTGCCCTTCCGTCATGAATTGCGCTGTGGAGCATAAAAAGAACAAGGTAATTCAATTCATTAACAAAGAGATTTAAAAGCAGGTTTTTGAGTAAATACCAAAGACTAAAACGGGAAGTATTATGTTTAATAAATTAATAAACGAAAAGCTAATAACTCAATCGGTTGGCGAAAGGTTATTTGGCAACGCTTACAACAGAAGAATCGTTCTTATGAGCGATATGTTACCTAAAACCGCGCACGAGGTGTGTTTATTTTACTCTGCCTTAGTTCAGGCGTACGTTATTGGCGTGGCGCAAAAAAAGGGAGTAGAGGTTAAGGAATTAAAGGAATACGGCGGGGTGGCGGATGCTATTTCTAAGCTTTGGACGGAAGGAAAGAGCATTGGCGACGACGAACGCATATTCTCTTTTATAACCCTTTGCGCTTCTATTGGTAGCGAAGAGCTTGTAAAGGACGAAATATCAAATATAATCGGCGGTTTAAGGGATGCTTATCTTAAGATAAATTCCAGATCGGTTATGAAGGCTTCGCCCGTAAGCTTTGCAAAATTTAAAGAGTTATTAGCTGCATTACCCCTTCTTAGTCAAACGGAATTTGACGCTAAGAGCGGTAATTTAATTATAGATACCGGCAAGCACAGGGTAGAATGTAAATACGCCCCGTATTTTGCCTTTTACGAATTTAATCCCGAGCTAGACGACGACTGTTTATCACGCA